>JBKHIL010000127.1:0-5520 GCA_046538645.1 Desulfovermiculus sp. | reverse complement strand
GGCCGGCATTTGGCCCAAATCATTATGCAGACCGACCATACCGACTGGTGGTTTCAAGCTGCGGACAGCTCCTGGTGGTCGAGAAAGAACGGGAAGCCAGCAAATGGCGGGGAAGAGTGAGCTTTCGGTAGAGATGGGTGTGTCGGTCCATATTCTATAAGGTGAGCAAAAAGACAAGGAGATCTGGTTCGTGCGAATTGCCCTCTTGTCGGATACGCATATGATGAAGCCCTCCCAGGCCCTGATCACTGCATATGAGCAGGTGATGGAAGATCTGGATGCTGTAATGCATTGCGGCGATATCACCGGGGAACAGGTTTTTTCCTTTTTAAATTCCCATTCCCGTTTCTTTGCAGTGGCCGGAAATATGGACAGCGGGCAGTGGGCGGATACGTTGCCCCGCAAGCGCACGGTAAGCCTAGGGCAATTTCAAGTCGGCCTGGTGCATGGCTTCGGTTTAGGGGCCGGTCCTCTGGCTGAAAAAGTGGTGTCCAGCTTCAGCGGACAGGACCTGGATCTGGTCTGTTTTGGCCATACGCATAAGCGTTTGTTTGAGCCGGACCTGTATTCTCTGCCGGTGCTCAACCCTGGCAGCTTTGCCCTGCCCAAAGACAGCTCTCCAGGATTTGCCTGTGTCGAGCTTCGTCCCGGCTGGCCGCCTCAGGTGGAGTGGATCGATGTGTAAGCCCGGTTGACTCTTTGTCCGCCGGGCATTGTGATGTGATGGGGAATTGCTCTTAACAAATAACCAAAAGGGTGTGTATGGCCAAAGAAGAATCTATAGAGGTTATGGGCGTGGTCACTGAGGCGCTGCCAAACGCCATGTTCCGGGTGGAGCTGGAGAACGGCCATGAGATCCTTGGGCATATCTCCGGTAAGATGCGCAAGCATTATATCCGGATCCTGCCCGGAGACAAAGTGAAAGTGGAGTTGTCCCCGTATGATCTGACCCGGGGCAGGATCGTCTTTCGATATAAATAGAGCGTGCAGCAAACTGGCACGAACAACACTGAGCACTGCAACGGCGGGAGGAGGTCAAAAGCGGGTCAGGGCGGATTCACTGGCAAAGAATACCGGTGATTCTTGTCCTGAGCCCTTGTCTCTTGAAGGGCTGCTTCCTGGTTCGGAGCTCAGGACCAGGCGGTATCCAAAGCTGATGAATACTGGCCCTGGCTCTCCCATGCTGTGGGGTTCAAGCACGAAATCAAAGCGGATAGGGTGGAGCTGTGTTAAAGGCTGTGGGGGCAGAATGCGGATCTCCTGGGCCAGGACCTGCCCGGACCGGTCGCTGAGATAGGCCCCCAGCCACAGATCCCTGGCCCAAATGGCCCAGTCCGGAATGGGACCGTCTTCAAGGGGGGAGGCAGTACCCTGAACCTTGAGTCCTCCAGGATCCTGGGTGCAGAGGAAATCGAAGCGCAGGTAATTGGTCTGCATGCTTTGAGGCTCATCCAGGGACCACGGCTGCTGCTTCAAGTGGCGGACGTTTTGGGTGGCGCAGGATGATGCGGCCAGGACCAGGATGGCCAGAGAGCCGGCCAGGATCAGGCAGCTTACAATCATTCCGGCCTGAAAAGGCAATGGCT
Source organism: Desulfovermiculus sp. (assembly GCA_046538645.1). Classification (GTDB taxonomy): domain Bacteria; phylum Desulfobacterota; class Desulfovibrionia; order Desulfovibrionales; family Desulfothermaceae; genus Desulfovermiculus. The sequence continues at coordinate 3,934 of JBKHIL010000127.1, read as the reverse complement.
GCGGATGTTTTCGCGGATTCATCCCCCTTCTCCCCGGACCAGGGGCCTGCCCTGGACCAGCATTTCGGACAAGGTCATATCCACCTTGGGCAAGCTTTTGGCCCAGGCCCCCAGAAAGTCATGTTCCAATTTGGCCAGTTCGATATACAGGGGCGTGCGGTCAAGCAGAGGCACCCGGTCCCAGTTGGCGGTCAGCTCCTGGCAGGTTTGGCAGCCGGGAAACTGCCTGGTTTGCCCGTTGGGCATGCGTACCTGGTTGGGAACCCCGTGGAGGCGGCAGATCATCAGCCGGTAAGGATACAGAATGCACAGACCCTCTTCATTCAAGGGGCACATCAGGCGCGGGCGCTGTCCCTGGGCCAGGATCTCCTGGCTTTGGGACACGTTTATTTGGGCCCGCTCCAGGACATCCTGCCGGTGGTCCGGAGCCAATGTGTCCAGGCCCAGCCAGAGATAAGACCATTCAATGTAGGTATGGTGCTGAAAGTAACTCAGGCAGCAGTTGTCTGCACACTGGTCACAGGAGAGTCCTACACGGGTCGCGAGTTCGTCGTATCTGGACTCCATCCTGGCGTACAGGTCGGCCAGCCTTCCAAAGACATCAACTTGTCTGTTTTTCTTTGGACCAGAGGTCATAGAGTGACTTTTCCAGAGTTTGAATGCAGGACTGGACTGAGGCTGAGGCTGTGCTCAGAGTCAGGTCCGCATACCGTTCATAGAGAGTGAGCCGCTCCTCGTAAATGTCGTGGAGGCTTTGTCCGGGCTGCATAACCAGACCCCGGTCCGGATGCTGGTGAATCCGCTGCCGGATGGTGGGGTAGTCAGCTTGCAAATAGATGATGAGTCCGCTACCTTTGAGCGCCTGCATGGCCTTGGAGCTATACACTGCACTCCCACCCGTGGCGATGATGCAGCGTTTGACATCTATGCTCAACAGCGTCTTTTCTTCGGCCAGAAGAAACTGTTCCCGGCCCAGGGTCTGACGCAGGTCTTCCAGGGGCAGACCGTACCAGGCTTCCATGAGATGATCGGTGTCCAGGCAGGCCCAGCCCAGCCTCCGGGCCAGGGCCAAGGCCAGGGTGCTTTTGCCTGAGCCGGGCATGCCGATAAAGATCAGGCACAAAGCGGGGTCAGGAATGCAGTCGCTGCTGCAGCTCATATCCTTGGCCCACTGGCCCGATTCAGAAGCAAGACCGGGAAAGCGTGCGGGCATCGACTCCCCTGGATGTTTTGAGAATGGGTAAAGGACAGGGCCCATCTCTCTCCAGCCCGTTCCAAAAATTCTTCTCTAGCATAGAAATATATAAAGGCCAAGCCGGAGAATATATGACCCAGGAAGCCGTGTCTCTGCTTCAGGACTATGTTCAGCAGGGTGATGAAATACGCGGGGCTTTTTTTCAGCTCGGCAGTGAACAGGTGGTTGAAGTGGCCAAGATGATGGCAGTGGCCCTGATCCGGGGGGGGAAGATTCTTTTTTGCGGCAACGGAGGCAGTGCTGCCGACGCCCAGCACCTGGCGGCTGAGTTTGTATCCAGGTTTGAGATGGAACGCCCTCCGTTGCCGGCCCTGGCCTTGACCACCGACACCTCAGTGCTTACCGCTATCGGGAATGATTATGGCTTTGAGTTTGCATACAGCAAGCAGGTCAAGGCCCTGGGCCGGGAAGGAGACATATGGGTGGGCATATCCACCTCTGGAACAAGCCGGAATATTGTGAATGCACTGCATGTAGCCCGGGAGCTGGGCCTGAAAACAGTGGGCCTGCTGGGCAATGAGGGCGGCGAAATGCGCGGGCTTTGCGATCACGCATTGTGCGTGCCCGGAAAGAGAACAGCCCATATACAGGAAGTACATATCACTATTGGACACTTGCTCTGCCGTCTTGTGGATTATTTCTTGTTCGAGGCTGCGGATCAACTTCAACCCTATCTGTGATAAGGAGGCGTATAATGCCAATTTACGAATATACATGCACCAAATGCTCCCATCAATTCGAAGAGATAGTCTTGGGTGCTCAGTCAGAAGTGGCCTGCCCTGAGTGCGGTTCGCCCCGGACCCAAAAGCTGATGTCCAGGTGCCGGACCAAGATGGGAGGAGCAACTCCGGCAGGCCAGGCCGCCCCAGTGACTTCCGGAGGAGGCTGTTCCGGATGCAGTGGAGGAAGCTGCGCCAGCTGTGGATAAAATCCGGGGAATTCCCATTCTGGGTGGGGCACAGCGGAATCCAGGATCAGAGGGGCTGAAGTGATGGGCCCTGAAATTAGAGACAAAACCTCAAGCAAAAGCAGGGGAGCATGATCACCTCGCTGACAATAGCCACCCGCGGCAGCAAGCTGGCCCTGTGGCAGGCAGAACATGTGGCCGGCCTGATCCAAAAGGCCCATGCCCATGTGAACGTGGATTATAAAGTGGTCAAAACTTCCGGTGACAAAATCCTGGACGTCCCCTTGGCCAAGGTTGGCGGAAAAGGCTTGTTTGTCAAAGAAATTGAAGAGGCTATTCTGGCTGGAGAAGCAGATCTGGCCGTTCACAGCATGAAGGATGTGCCGGCCGAGCTTGTGCCAGGGTTGATACTGGGGGTGACTCCAGAGCGGGATGACATCTCGGATTGTTTGCTGAGCATGCACTCTCCTGACCTGCAGTCCCTGCCTGCAGGTTCTGTGGTCGGAACCAGCAGCCTGCGGCGGCAGGCCCAGCTTTTGGCCTTACGTCCGGATCTGGTTATAAAGACCCTGCGCGGCAACCTGGATACCCGGGTGAAAAAGCTGAGGCAGGGTGAATATGATGCAATTGTTGTGGCCTCGGTGGGCTTGAAGCGCTTGGGTTTGCACGTCCCGTACGCATTTCGTCTTCTGCCCCCGGACTTTTATCCGGCCCTGGGCCAGGGGGCTCTGGGTATTGAATATCCGGCCGGGAATAATGAGCTGCACTCCCTGCTGTCCCGCCTGGACCATGCCGAGACCAAGGTGAGGGTGACTGCGGAACGCAGTTTTCTGCATGAGCTGGAAGGCGGATGTCAGGTGCCGATCGGAGGAATGGCCCAAGTGGAGGACAACCAGGTCATTTTACACGGATTTGTGTCCGATCTGACCGGAGAACAGGTGATCCTGGAGCAAGGCCGGGCCGAGTGCCGGGATGCGGAAGAGCTTGGGCGATCTCTGGCCAGAAAGGTCCTGGAACGCGGCGGGCGTGAGATATTGCGTCAGGTGTACGCGGACTCAGACCTGGGTCAGTGAGGCAACCTCAGGGTCAAGCCGGGCTTTTTTCTGCAGGCGGACCAGATCCTCAGGGGTGTTGACATTGATGAAGGAATGAAGACCTGGATCGGCAGTACGGAGATCTTCTTGAGGCACGGTCCGGACCTGAACCCGGGAAAACATGGCTGAGATCTTGGCCAGCCCTTTGTGCAGGAGCTCATCCATGACCGGCAAACATCGCTGCGAATAGATGGCGCACAGTGGCTCATAATATCCGTTGATCACTGGAACAACAACATCGTCGGGTAGAGATCCCCTGGCCATGAGCAGGCGGATGACTGCGGGCGCAAGGAGAGGGGTGTCACACGCGGTGATGAAAACGTGTGTATGCCTGCTGTAGCTCAAGGCGGCATGGAGTCCGGACAGGGAGGAGCGTAGAGGGAATATATCGGTGTGCTTGGGCAGAGGCGATGCGCTGAACTCCTCGGGATCGCGGGTTATGAGGCAGACCTCGGCACAGACAGATTCCAGGGTTGTGGTCAGCCGCTGCAGAAAGGTCTGGTCTCCAAGGCGCAGATGGCTCTTTACTCGTCCATGCATGCGGGTGTTGAGCCCGCCGCAGAGAATGGCACCGGATACACATGAGAGCATAGCTGGATTCACCTGAGATGGTTCGGTGTACAGATTAATTTGGTAGCCCGGTGTACACAATGATGTCAAGACAAAGGGCCAGGCACC
>JBKHIL010000126.1:0-5610 GCA_046538645.1 Desulfovermiculus sp. | reverse complement strand
ATCAGATTTTCAGATCCTTATCTTACAGTGTGGCATATGATATTTGGCCGCAGTGTGATTGGGACTGTGTTTTTAGTGGTCATGGCACAGAGCCTGGGGATTGGACTGGCAGGTCAGAGACGAAGAGTTCTGCTTTTTTTGGGCTGTACCGGGACGGCCGGAATATTGTTTTTAACCCTTGCCCTGTTGCGCATTCCCTTGTTTCAGGCTCTGGTCTTGTTCTATACCTATCCAGTGGTGGCAGCCGTGATTTCCCCCTGGCTCACCTCGGATAAAAACAGCCTTCGTGACTGGGCCTGTATCGGGCTGGCATTCATGGGTACCGCTCTAACTCTATGGTCCGGGAGGATGAATGGACTGGAGCTGGATTTTGGACATGTGGCAGGCCTGGTGGCTTCTGGCTTTATGGGTTTGACCTTGACCCTGGTCCGTCGGGTAAGTAGAGAAAACACTCCGCTGACTCCTATTTTTTACATCAGCATAGTTGGAGGAGCGGCCGGTTTTTTCCCTATGCTGCATCCCGATGTGGGGTTTATAGTTCCTGCCCTGGGCTTGGCCTGGCTTATGGCCATTGGTATGTTTGCAGTTCTGGCTCACATAGCGACCAATGCTGCCTTGTCATTTATTGCCTCGGCCAAGGTGGGCAGCATCAGCATGCTGGAAGTTCTCTTCGGAGCAGTGTACGGTTATGTTCTGTTTTCTGAATCTCTGGGCTGGAGCACTCTGGTGGGAGGGGCACTCATCATATTGGCCAGCTTTGGACTGGCTCAAAGCGGGGACCGGGTTCGGAGAGGTGAGTACAAAGATGCGAGGCCAAAACTTTGAGGAAAAAAGCAGAGATAATCTCAGCTACGCCTATAAGACCTTGCAATGACAAATGCACAAAGGATGACTGGCATGCCGGGCATAGATGATATTTTGTCTCATTATGGCTATACTGCCCAGGATCAAGAGCGCCGGACCCAATTGGCCGATATCCTCCTGCCGGTTCAGACTCAATTTGCAGACGATTTTTATGAGATGCTGGAGGAAAATGCATATACCTCCTCTTTTTTCCCCACCCAGGAAGCGGTGAGTAAGCGCAAAAAGACTTTCAAGTACTGGCTGAACACCATGCTCACTGCCCCCTTGGACCACCGGCTGCACATGAAGTTGGAACGGATTGGCAAGACGCATGTCCGTATTGGTCTGGAAGGGCATTATGTCAATTCAGCCATGAATTTTGTTCGCCGCTACTGCCAGCAGGTTCTCTTCCAGGCTGTTACCGAACGAAGCCGTCTGGATGCCCTGCTCGAAACCCTGGACAAGCTCCTGGATATCAGCCTGGATATTATGACCAGTTCGTATCGGGAGGCTGAGCTTAAGAAGGTATTTTTGTCCAAGCAGGCGGAGTACTTCCTGGTGCGCTGGGCAGAGCGGTTCATGCACGGGCTGAATCTGGTACTCATGGTCGGACTCTTGATCCTGGCGGCCGGAGTGGCTCTGCTTCTGGGATCAGACGTTTATTTCGCCATCACTTCGAACGTGGAACAGGGAGTGATCAGGGCCCTTGGTTCGCTACTTATCTTGTGGATGATGGTCGAGCTTCTGCATGCCCAGGTTGAGCAGCTCAAAGGAGGGAAGTTTCATGTCCGCATATTTGTGGATTTGGCGATGGTGGCCTTTATCCGCAAGATCTTTGTGGCCAGCCTTGAAGACAAGGATCCCTGGTCCTTTGGTCTGCACATAGCGGCTCTTTTTGTCTTGGGAGTGATATATTTCCTTTTGGGCAGATCGGAAAAGAGAGGATCATAAACAAGGTAGTCCAATATACTATGCAATCTGAATCAAGTACTGTTCCCCAAGTCGATGAAGTGCGCTTGCAGCGCATAAAAAAGCAGGCTATCCGTTCCGGAACCTGGGAGGGGATGTGTTTCTGGCTGCAAAAGATTGTCCGGGAAGGAGGCGAGAGCCCCTTTTTCCCTTTGGTCGCCGTATGGGCAGACGTTGAAAGCGGCATGATTTTGCACCATGAGCTGGACCGGCCGGAAAAGGGTACGGGGCTCTTGCAGACAGCGCTGCTTCAAGCCATGGAGGATGCTCAGATCGTGCCGGATCAGGTGGTGGTCGGCACATCTGATGCGGTCCAGGTTTTAAAGCCGGTAACCAGGCCCTTGAACATCATCGTTTCTGAGCGGGAAGAGTTGCCTGTGGTGCAGGCTGCGGTGCACTGGCTGCAGTCCAGTGTGGCCCAAAACGAAGGTGAAAAAGAAAGTCACGAGGCAGATTCAACAGAGAATGATCTGTTCATCCAGGTGGAAAATGCCAACTATGAACTGCTGGCCCTTTTTGAGTCCTGGCTCGCAGAACAGGGCTTGAGTCAATCCACCCGGGTCCGTCATCTGCAAACCATGGATCTTTTTCTCAATTCTTATCTTATGGATATCGGGCCAATGTCTCCGGATGAAGGCATTTTCCAGCTCGATGATTTTTTTTGCCAATGGTTACCCAAGGCCACACCCTGGATCTCATCCTCTGCTGTGCAGGGCATGGTTCCTGGGTTGAAGAAATTTGCGCTCTGCTTGCACCAGCAAGGCCTTTTGCCCCAGGATGATCTGCAAGATTTTCTGGCTTTGATCAAGGCCAATCGGAAAAACTGGGAACAAGCAGGATATATGAAGTAGGCCGGGACTTTGCGAGGGGCCTCAGCAAAATGGCCTTACTCCTGGGTTCCTCCAGAGAACAAAATTACCGTGTCGGAAGCTGATGCATTGACTGCAATCAGATATGATTTATGTTTAAGAGAACGGCTCAATTGCCGCAACCAAAAATGAGATAAGGAGCGTGTATGTCAACGGCCAAAAGCGGAGACCTGGTCAAGGTGCACTACCGGGGAACTCTGCAGGATGGAACAGTATTTGACTCATCGTATGAGGGAGAACCCCTGGAATTTACCCTGGGACAGGGCCAGATCATTCCGGGTTTTGAACAGGCAGTCGAAGGGATGACCCCAGGCGACAGCAAGACCGTCCAGGTTGAACAAGACCAGGCCTACGGGGATTATGACGAGAGTAAGCTCATTAATGTGCAGCGGGCCAACCTCCCGGACAATATTGACCCGGAAGAAGGCATGGTCTTGCAGGTCAATTCTCAGGATGATGAGGTGTTTTACGTTACTGTGAGCGAGGTGAAGGATGAAGAGGTCGTTCTCGACGGCAACCATCCCCTGGCAGGAAAGGACCTCACTTTTGAGATTGAACTGGTGGATGTCCAGGCCGCTTAAAAATTTTGAGCCCGGCCTTTAAAGGCCGGGCTCAAAATTTTTATTATGGGTGCATGGGTGACAAAACCCCGGATACGTTATGAAACGTATCCGGGGTTTTGTGTTGAGAAGCCATTGCAAAAGGCAAGGCTGACCTCTAGCGGGAGCTGACCAGCTCCATGTCCTTGGGAGCGGTGATATTGACATGGAAAGGGACTGAAACATTCTCTCCGGGCTGCAGGGTCAGATCCCAATACACAGTATTGTCTTTGATTTGAAATTCATGACCGGGGGAGGCTAAATCGATGCTGATATCTTCATGTCTGGAGACCGGCTGTGTCTCCTCAAGTCTTACCTGAACCGGTTTGTTCTTGCCATTGACCACATCAAAGCGATAGCGCCATTTCAAGGTTTGTTTGTTTTTCAAGATGCCTTCCTCGCCTTCCTGCTTTTGTTCCATGATTCTTTGTGCGGTCACTTGGGGGTCTGTACCAAAAGCGAGCTCTTTTTGCCGGCCGGAAAAGGCGAATTGACTTTTGCCTGACATGCGGCCCTGGACCAGGAGCATGGCCCGGCCTGGGGGAATGTTTTGCGCTTGTTCTGCTTTGGCTTTGGCAGTTAAAAAGGCCCGGTTGTCCACGGCCGGACGCAGAATACGCTGAAACTCGGCCGTCCAGGCAGCCTGGGATATATGCACCTGCTGGTCCTGGCCCGGGTGAATGGTTTGCCGGCCGGCATCCCAGAGGTCAAAAGTCGCATGCTGAGTCCGGACCGCCTCAGCAGGAGCCTGGCTGGTGCGCAGGGCAAGCTCCTCTGATTTGACTTTGGCCGTATCTTGAGCTGACAACGGTCTGGGCCTGGGGCGGGGCTGGATGATCCAGTCCGGCAGCTGGGGCGGGTCTACCCGCTGGTGCATGCGGCCGGTGCTGAGCAGGAGATGGACGTCTTTCCAGACCAGGCCGCTTTTTTGGGTCACCACGGCCCGCCACTGAAAGTCAATTTGGTCTTTGTCCGGCAGAGCTGTGAGAGTGTAGGCCGGACGCCATCGGCTGTCAGGCAGGAGATAGGAAACAGTGACCGGCAGCTCCTGCCCGGGTTTGAGTCCGGTGCCTTCCAACTGGAGGCGCACTTCAAGCTGGGCATCCGGTTTTTCTATGCTCCTTTCCAGTTCATCCTCCAGATCTTTGATCCTGGTTTCCAGCTCCGCTCTTTTTTTGTCCTTGCCGGCTTTGTCCCGCAACAGGGATGGCAGAGCCTGGGCCAGTGTGGAAGATAAGTCATAGAGGTCCTGGGTTTGGATTTCGTCCCGGGAAGAGGATACGGCCTGGACCGCATTTTGCCAGAGATCAATACGGGCGGTAATCCCGGCCAAGGTCGCCTGCACCTTGTTTTGTTCATCCTGGAGTTTTTCAATTCTTTGCCGCAAATCAGCAATATGTTCCCGATCCGTGGATCGAACCTGGCGGTGGCTCATTCCCTGAAGGTGGGCCTCTGTATCTTGAATTTCCAGTATGCGCAGGCTGTCGGCATGTGCAGAAGCCGGAAGGTGAAGTACCGCCAAGCTGAGATCCGGACCCAGTTCTTCCACTTCAGCAGCTTCTGTTTGGGTCACTTCAGATCCGTCCGGGTAAAGAATGACTTGATCTACACCGGCCTGAGCCGGAAAGACCTTGAGAAAGCAGACAACGAGCAGGGCCAGAGCGAAATGGTTGCGCATAGCCAATCTCCTGGGATAGGGGGTCATGCCTGCGTCCCCTCGTTGGCGGGACCTCCGGCAAGTCTGAATACTTTGAGTCTTAGTTCTGGGGAGCCAAACGTACGGGAACATGCCCGGAGAGGGTTTTTTTCACTTCCGCAATGGGCACCTCCCGGCGGTGGAAGATCCCTGCGGCCAGAGCGGCTTCAGCCTCTGTAGCGGTGAACACGTCGACAAAATGCCGGGCCTTTCCGGCTCCGCTGGAGGCTATGACCGGAATGGAAACGGCCTGGCTCACTGCCTCCACCAGCTCAAGGTCAAAACCCAGATTGGTCCCGTCCCGGTCAATGCAGTTGAGCAGGATCTCTCCGGCCCCCAGCCGTTCACATTCCTGGACCAGGGTGATGGCGTCCAGGTCGCGTCCCTCCCGGCCGCCCTTGACAGTGCACTGAAACCAGCAAAACCTCTGTCCTTGCGGACCTGGAAATGCGGTTTCAATGACCTGATGGGACACGTTTTCAGGGCTTTGGGTATAGACGCGGCGGGGATCAACAGAGATGACGACGGCCTGGTTGCCATAGACCCGGGCTATGCGCTCAATGGAGCTCTGGCCGCTCGGTCCTGCTTTCAGACTCTGCTGGACAATGTCGACTGCATCGCTGCCCAGGGAGAC
>JBKHIL010000125.1:0-5637 GCA_046538645.1 Desulfovermiculus sp. | reverse complement strand
TGTATCTGGAATCGGATGCGCAGATTCAAGATTTCATGCAACAACACGATCACAGATGACCAGATGTGATGCTTCTCTGGATATGACCGGGTTTAATCGCCCGGCAATCTTGAGATCCTGTCAAACTCCTCCCGCACCCGCCTGTAGGCCTCGTCCACTTCCTCTGCTTTCTTGGCCGCGTTTTTTAAGTGGCTGTCGTAAAATATGCGCCAGCTCCTGTCAATTTCACCAAAGCGCTGTGAAAGCCGGGCAATATCGTTTCGAACCCGCTCCGCCTGTTCTGAAAGCCTCCTGGCGTGGACCCCGGCCTTTATCAGCTCGATCTTGTGGCCAAAGGTCAGGGGGGATACGGCCTGAACCCCCTTGGTGGTATAATTTCGAAGCAATTCATAGGCCTCAGTGACCAAAAAATAGTACACGCTTTCCGAAGGAATAAAGGCAAAGGCAAACTCTGCCGAACCATTCTCCGGACACAGATAGTCAGCACCTATCTTGTCCATATGTCCGCGTACATCCCTGAGGAACCTTTTTTTGGCCATCTCCTTTTCTCTGGGATCCTCCGCCTCCATCATGTCCCGGAAATTCTCAAGGGGAAACTTGGAGTCAATGCATATTGCCCCCACACTCGACTTGATATGCGCATCCGGAACCTTCCTGTCCAGAATCCGCTCCCGGATTCCGAACATATCCGGCGGGAGCTGATCCGAGAGTATCTGCTCCAGGGCAATTTCCCCTAAGGAAGCACGTTCAATAGGTACTCGCAGCATCTGATCCAGGACACGGTAATCATTTCTGATGTCCTGGGCATATATCGTGAGCCTGCCTATCTTTTCATCTATGCCCGATTTGGACCAGACGCTTGATACTGCGGACTCTATGTCCTCTGATTCCACTTGTTTTCTCTTCACAACCAAAGTGAGTATGATCAGCAGCAAAACGATGACCACGACAAGCAGAACGTGCGTTAACGGCACCATACTCTCCATTGCTTAAGACTCCAGCTCATCCTGCATCACCTGGTCCATTATCTCCCAGATACGCTCCGACCACTTGAGATGCTCAGCCTTCATCAGGCAGGAACGTAGGCAGACGACGTGCTCCTGGTCCCAGGTGATATCAAAGGCCAGCTCAAGCAGTGTTCTCGGAAATGAGGCCACGGCCAGATGCAGATTCTGTCTGCCTGCGGCCGCAAAAATTTTCCGGGTTTGATGTGATATCTGGCTGGCTCTTTCCGCCCGCGGAGCCCAGACAAGAATATCCAGCTCGGGTACAAATGCACTCATAAACCTGGAGTCGCCCCGGACCTTCTCAAAAAGGGAAATGGCCGCATTTCGGCTGTTTTCCAGTCCTTTCGCGAACTCCCCGCCCCTTACCAGGGGAAACATCCGCATACTCGCCCACAGGGCCACTGCCGCAGCTCCGGCCCTGGAACATTCCAAAGAAATTTCACCCAGATGCAGCTCATCTGAACTGAAATACGTATACGGCGAATCATGTTTGTAGAATCTGCCCACCGAGGGGTCACGGAAAAGCACACACCCGCAGCCATAAGGCTGAAGCCCGTGCTTGTGCGGGTCGATCACCACAGAGTCCACCTCACCCAATCGGTCAAAGGCCTGGCGCGTCTTTGCATCCAGATTTTCAGCCAGGGTAAAATATCCCCCATAGGCTGCATCTGCATGCAGGCGAAAGCCGTATTTTTTCTGGAGATCAAGAATATCTGGCAGCGGATCAACAGATCCGGTGGCCGTGGTGCCCATGGTAGCCACGACCGTGCCCACTTTCCCTTTTTTCAGTTCAGCTTCCAGGGCATTCACATCCATCCTGGCCTTGTGGTCACACGGAATGCTCTGAAACGGCATCTGGAGCACGCCGGAGAGGCGGTTGTGCGTATAGTGGGCCTGCTCTGAAGCCACGACCGCCTTACCAGGGGAAAGAGAGCGGGATACCCACAGGGCCTCCATATTGGCCATGGTTCCTCCGCTGCACAAATGCCCCAGATGGGTCTGCCATCCAAAGAGCTGAGCAATGCCGGCCACTGCTTCCTTTTCCATGGCCGAGCTTGCCCGTCCGCCATCCAGGGCATGGTTGTTCGGATTGATCCACAAGGAAAGCATATAGGCCAGGCGGGCAATCACATGGGGCGGCCTGAGCATTTGTCCGGCATACAACGGATGATGGTAGGGATAATTGTCCTGCATTTTTTCCGCAACTTCCATCAACACCGGGCGGAGTTCAGACAGATCACATTCACTGTCAAAATCCGGCAAATCTTTAAATCCCTGTTCCAAACGATCCACAGCCTCGTGCAGTATACGCAAACTCTGCTTTTCCAGACTCATATGCACCTCGTGTTTTGGCTCAGGCGTTCAAATATTTTATTCGAAATGCTTTTACTCCCCGTGCTGCCGGCAATATGTTTCCCTGGTAAACACAAGCAAGACCAGGGAAAGCGCAGTCCAGACCAGCATGAGCCCAAATCCGCTCTGATAGGCCTGCATGCTGTAAATCCGGATTCCTTCCACTATTTCTCCCTGCCATTTGTAATCCAATACCCAGCCCACAGCGGGCTGCAGCACCGTGGGCCCGGACATGACTCCCATATTGGTCACCCCGGAAACCGTACCCGACAGCCGGGGCGGAAGTGATTCCTTGGCATAGGCAAAGCTGAGAACCATGCATCCAGAACAAAATCCGGTCCCCAAAAGAATGGCTCCTAAGAGAAAAAAAGGCAGGTTGGGCAAAAGCAGGATCACGCTCCAGCCGGTTAGGCAGAGGACACAGCCCAGAAGATACAGGGGCTTGCGCCGGCCCAGGACATCTGAGAACCAGCCGAACACCGGTCCGCCAACTGCCCAGGCTATAAGCAGAGCGGAGGTCAAAGTGGAGGCTTTTGCTGTAGAGATATCATACTGCGAAGACAGGTAGGGCACTCCCCATAATCCGGAAAAAGTCAGGATGGGTCCTACAATTCCGCCGGGAATGATGAAAAGCAAGGCTGTATTTCGGTATTTAAAGACTTCCAGCACCCTGGCCAGGATGTGGCCCCAGGATGTTGTTCCGCTTGTTTCATCCCGGATATGGATCGGATCGGCGAATCCTTTGTGTCCGGGCCGGTCCCGGACAAAGACCCAGATCACCGCTCCAATGCTCAGAGTGAGCAGGGCCGTGCAGAGCATAATACTCCGCCAGCTGAAAATATCCATGAGCAGGCGCAAAGGAGGCCCGGCCGAAACTGCCCCGATAATGCCGAAGAAAAGGGTCATACCGGTTACTGTGGCAAATTTTCGGGGCGGAAACCAGTTACTGGCCAATTTGAGCAGACCAACAAAAGCCACGGCCACAGCGCCGCCGATGAGCAGGCGGCCCAGCCCGGCCCAGGCTATGCTGGGGGCTAAGGCAAAGGCGATTGTGCCCAGTCCGGCTACCAAAGCTCCAGCGCTTAACAGACGTCTGGGCCCCCAGAGATCGGCAATGATGCCGGTAGGGATCTGCATGGCCACATAACTGTAAAAGTAAAAGGCTGAGAGGTTGCCAAGGGCTGTCGCTCCGATGTGAAAATCGCGCATCAGCTCTTCAGTCATCACCGCCGGAGCCACCCGCTGAAAGAACCCGAGCAAGTAGAAGAGCGCACCCAGGCCCCATATGATCCAGGCCATACGCAAAGGGGGTTCAGATTGAAGACGCATCGGAAAAGAGCTCCTTGAAATGAAAAAACAATAAAAGGACGAGCAGCTTCCGAATTGAAAGCTTACTCAACTTATCCATGATCCTCCTCTCTGCAATTATACAAGGTGATTTTCGAGAAAGGAAAAAACTCTATTCCAGCTGACCCTTTTTCAATCCTGGGATCGACAGCCGGGCTTCGGCATAATCCAAAAGAAGGGAAATAATGGTCACCGCAGCCAGGTAAATTATGGCTGCAGCAAAAAAGGTGGGAAAAGTCTTAAAGGTCTTATACCCGATCATTTTGGAGACCCCGAGCAACTCTTCAAATCCGATGGTAAAGGACAGCATAGCGAATTTCAGAAGCCCTATGTTGCTTACTGCTGCATACCTATCACCTTGTGAATAAAGTTAATAATAAAGTAGCATATTTATTGACTAGACTTGAATGATAACCGGGAAAAGAAAGAAAGGTATTGGAGGGTCGGCAGGGATATCTGAGATACTCCCTGCCCTGTAATCCCCTTAAGCAGTCTTGCGCCTTTTCCACAACTGCATCTCTTGCATCTTCTGTTTCCGTTGCCGGGCCAGACCTTTGGCGATTAAGGACTGATTTTTCTTAAATCCCCACTTCTCCTTATACTCTTCTGGAGTAAGCCCGTGCTGGGCCAGATGCTTTTTAGACAGGACCTTGAACTTCTTGCCGCATTCCAGGCAGACTACCGCCTTCTCGCGGATGGCCTTCTTGGGATCCACAGCCGGTTCCTGGGGCTTCTCCGCTTCAGTCTGAGCCTCTCCACCTTCAACAATACCCTTGAGCTGCTGGGAAAGGCTCTGGACCATTGAAGTGATCTCATCTTCAGTCATGTTACGGACGCTGGCCTGGGCTTTGACGATATCCAAGGCTTGCTGGACATATTCTTCCATGGGTCATCTCCTTGCAATTTTAAATAGATCTCAGGTGAACATTTCAACAGCAAATTGTGTACTACTGTAAGTACATAATAATAAATGTCAATAGTATATACTCAAGTTCACAATTTTTTGTTTGCTGGATGACCACCTTTGTGCTCTTTTTTCAATCATCAGTCAACACTTCTCGTTCAGAGCCAACCATATTACGCTCTTCACTTTGCTCACTGATGTAATTTTTTTTCAGTCTATTTCCTGGCAATCACCCAGACTGCATGAACAATACCCGGGATATAGCCAAGAATTGTCAGCAGAATGTTGACCCAGAAATGCAGTCCGATGCCCACCTGGAGAAAGACTCCAAGTGGAGGCAACAAGATTGATAATATGATCCGGATGAGATCCATGAGAAGTCCTCCAATATGGAAAATCACCTCAAAACATAAAGATGCTCTGTCTCGGCCCTGCTCACTGCCTGCAGGGCTATCCGGCGATCAAAGGTAACCAGCCTGCCTTCATTCTGGACAGCCAAAGCTAAAAGATACATATCAGTCACGTGCCTGGAGCTCAGAACATAGGACCAGTCGAAGACATGAGTCCCCAATAGACTGATATCATCCGGCCAAAATGAATGTTCCGGACCGGCCGCTGCCTCCGCAAGCCGCTCGGCTACCAAACCCGCCGGCAGCGGGGCCGGATAGTTTGGATTGGACATTATTCTGATGCATCCATTTTGAGTTATCGGACACGAAGCCCATCCGCATTGGACTGCACCCTCCAACCAATCCATGGCCGTTCGATGAAATGCATGGCTGGCATCAAGGAGAGCTATAAGGACATTTACATCAAACAATGCCCGCATTTATAGTCCTTCCTCATCCCGTATCCGCTCGATGTGCTCAATGGATACCACCTCGTTTCGGGGGGGGAAGGGACGGAATCCAGCCACAATCTTTTGGTTCTCCATGCCCGGCTGGAGATTTCGCCGGGTCAAGGCCTCTCTGGCTAAGCGAGATAATACATGCCCTGCTGAAACCCGCTCTTGGTGCGCCAACTCTT
>JBKHIL010000124.1:0-5641 GCA_046538645.1 Desulfovermiculus sp. | reverse complement strand
AAGCGGTCAAAAGAAGAAAAATTTTGTCATCCCCGCCTTCTTCCACGGGCCAGACGCTGGCGTACATACTCCACCAGCCCGCCTGCGGTCAGAAGGGTCTGCATGAATTCAGGCAGTGGCGGCAGGTCAATGACCTGCCCGGTGCGCAGGTCCTCAATCCGTCCGGCCGGAACATCGATGTCCAGTTGATCCCCATCGGCAATACCCTCGACAGCGTCCCCTATCTCCAAAAGGACCAGGCCCATATTAAATCCGTTGCGGTAGAAAATGCGGGCGAAACTGTGGGCTACAACCACGGGTATGCCCGCCCCCAGAATGGCCAGCGGGGCGTGTTCCCGGGATGATCCGCATCCGAAGTTGGGTCCTCCAACCAGGATATCGCCAGGTTCAACTCTTTGCACCCAGCCCGGCTCCAGGCCGGCCATGCAATGGGTGCCCAGGACCTCAATATCAGTGCTTACCAGATATTTGGCCGGAATAATAGCATCCGTATCGATATTGGCCCCTACTTTATGAGCCTTGCCTTGAAAATGCATTCCCTTCCTCCTCTTCAATCCCTGCTTTCAATCTGCGACAGAGGATACGACTTGTTGGGCACGCCTGGAAGCCACAGTGTCTGACCTCTGACCTCTCGTATGAAACTAGAATTTACTCCGAAGATGGCCTGCCCTTGAGGGCAAGGGCGGCCTACTGGTGAGCCGGCTTTTGCGTAGGGCGGGCTTGACCCCAAGCCCAGCCCTCTTCATGCTCTGTTTCATTCTTGATCAAACTGGGCGGCTGCGGCCAGAGGCGGCCCTGACCTCTGTCTTCTGTCCTCTGATCTCTGATCTCTGATCTCTGTCCCCTGACCTCTGTCTACTGTTCACACCTGCTCCGGATGGATGATCTCTCCGGCCACAGCGCTGGCTGCGGCCACTGCCGGGCCTGACAGGTAGACCTCGCTCTCCAGGCTGCCCATGCGGCCCTTGAAGTTGCGATTGGTGGTGGCCAGGCATCTTTCTCCCCCGGCCAGAATCCCCATATGACCGCCCAGACACGGACCGCAGGTCGGCGGCCCGATCACTGCCCCGGCCTGCAGAAAATCCTGCAGCAGGCCCTCTTCCAGGGCTTTTGCATAAACTTTGGGTGTGGCAGGCAGGATGATCAGACGCAGATCCCGGGCCACACGGCGTCCCCGAAGCACCTGAGCCGCTTCCCGCAGATCCGAGATGCGGCCGTTGGTGCAGGAGCCAATGACCACCTGGTCCAGCTTAACTCCTTGCACCTCGCGCACCGGGCGAACATTGTCCGGCAGGTGGGGGCAGGCCACCTGGGGCTCCAGAACGGAAAGATCCATGTCCAGGACCTGCTCATACCTGGCCTCGGGATCAGGTCCCAAGGGTCTGTCTCCTTTCCGGCCCGCGGCCTGCACATACTCCAGCACAACCTCGTCGGCCGGAAACAGACCTGCCTTGCCTCCGGCCTCTATAGCCATATTGGCCATGGTCATTCTGGCTTCCACCCCCAAGTCCTCCAGGCCCGTTCCCCCGAACTCCAGGGCCTTGTACAAGGCCCCATCCACCCCAATGCGGCCGATAAGAGCCAGGATGATATCTTTGCCTCCTACCCAGGGCTTCATTCCTCCGTGCAATTCCACTTTCATGGTGGCCGGGACCTTGAACCAGGTCTCTCCCAGGACCATGGCCGCAGCCACATCCGTGCTGCCCAGTCCTGTAGCAAAGGCCCCCAGGGCCCCGTAGGTGCAGGTGTGGCTGTCAGCCCCAACGACAACATCCCCGGGACCGACCAGTCCAAGCTCGGGGAGCAGGGCGTGTTCCACCCCGCTTGAACCGCCTTCATAGTAGTGGGAAACCTGCATTTGCCGGGCAAACTCGCGAACAATCTTGACCTGCTCCGCCGAGGCCTGATCTTTATTTGGAGTGAAGTGATCACAGACCAGGAAGATGCGCTGTGGATCAAAGACCCTGTCTGCGCCCATCTTTTGAAAAGAGGCGATAGCCAGTGGAGCGGTAATGTCGTTGGCCAGGACCCCGTCGACCCTGCAGCGCACAATCTGACCCGGACCGGTCACTGTTTCCTCGGTATGGGCCTGCAGGATCTTTTCGGCTAAACTTTGGCGCATATCTTTTCTTCCTCCTTCTTGGCCAGCCGGTTCAAGGCATTGATATAGGCCTTGGCACTGGCCACAATGATATCCGGATCAGCCCCCCGGCCAATGGCCGTGCGTTCCCCTTCCTGGACCCTGACCGTCACCTCGCCCTGGGCATCCGTGCCCCCGGTAATGGCCGTGACTGAGAACTTCTGCAACATTGGACACTTGCCAACAATCTTACAAATGGCATTAAATACCGAATCCACCGGGCCTACTCCAAACTCGGCCAGCTGGACCTCCTGATCGTCCACGCTCATTTTCAAGGTAGCTGTAGGAATGGCCATGTTGCCGGAAAGTGAACTCAAATACAAGAGCTTATACTTGTCAGGAATGCGGTAGACCTCTTCGAGAACCAATGCCTCCAAGTCCTCGACAAATATCTGTTTCTTTTTGTCCGCCAAGGTCTTGACCGCCTCAACCACCTGATCAAGCTGATCCCTTTCCAGTCTGTACCCAAGCTCTTCCAGACGCCGCTGGCAGGCATGACGGCCCGAGTGCTTGCCCAGCACCATCTCTGAAGGGGGCCGGCCGATGCTCTCCGGGGTCATAATCTCATAGGTCTGCTTGTTCTGGAGCATCCCGTGCTGATGGATCCCTGCTTCGTGGGCAAAGGCGTTGCCCCCGATGATGGCCTTATACGCAGGAATGGGCTGTCCGATAATCAAGGACAGCAGACGACAGGTCGGATAAAGCTGCTCGCGGACAATATTCGTCTCCAGGCCGTGCAGGTCCTTGCGCACCTCCAAAGCCATGACCACTTCTTCCAGGGCTGCATTCCCGGCCCGTTCCCCGATTCCGTTTAACGTGACCTCCACCTGCCTGGCCCCGGCTCGAACCGCGGCCAGGGTGTTGGCAGTAGCCAGTCCCAGATCGTTATGACAGTGCACGCTGAGTATAACCTGATCAATACCCTGAACAGTCTCCTTCAGGTGCCGGATCAAGTCAGCGTATTCCTCCGGCTGAGTATAGCCGACCGTGTCCGGAATATTGATGGTCGTTGCTCCGGACTGAACCGCGGTCTGGACCACCTGGGTCAGGAAATTCCAATCCGATCTGGAAGCATCTTCAGCAGAAAACTCCACATTGTCAGTGTATTCCCGGGCCCGGCCAACGGCTTCAGCAACCAGGGCCAGGACCTGTTCCCGGCTCAAGGCCAGCTTATATTGCATATGAATGTCAGATGTGGCCAGAAAGGTGTGGATGCGGGGCCGTTTTGCTTCTTGAATCGCGTTCCAGGCCCGGTCAATATCCGCCTTGGAAGCCCTGGCCAGAGCAGCCACTTGAGCCCTTTCCACTCCTTTGGCAATTTCCTGCACCGCCTCAAAGTCACCCTGGCTGGAGGCCGGAAAACCGGCTTCTATGACATCCACGCCCAGGGCATCCAGCTGCCTGGCCAGACGTCTTTTCTCCTGCAAATTCATACTCGCCCCAGGGGACTGTTCGCCGTCTCGTAAAGTGGTATCAAAAACATATACTGTATTATCAGACATTTTCTCTCTCCTTTTCATCTAAAGGCCAAACCGGAGTAAAACTCTCCCCGATCCAGACTCATTTCTCGTCCTGATTATCTGATATCAATCCGCCAGAATTTGCCGGCCATGCCATTTCTGCTTATACCGGCAACTCCCGGCGGCAGATGCAAACAGAGAATAAATTAATGAGGTACGTGCTGTAAATTCGGAGGCTTAACGGCTGGTAAGCCCCCGTAGAAAAGTCCCGAGCCGCAGGGGGATGATGGCGTATGTATAGACCACGCCGGAACACAGGTAGGCAAAAAAGAAGAGAAAACCCAGGATCCTGGGCTCAGAGGCCAGGAAAACGAAGAGCAGAACCACGGTCACCGACATAGTATAGGGATGCGCCTTTATGGCCTCCAAATCCTTGAAGCTGGCGTACCGGACCTTGCTGACCATCAGCAGGGCCAGGATCAGGGTCAACCCCACGCACCAGACCGGCAAAACGCTTTGAAATATCTCAGGCGGGAAGCGGGTCACAAACAAGACGAGAGTGGCCAGGACACAGGCAGCAGCCGGAATGGGCAGGCCGATGAAGAACTTCTTTGCCCCCGCGGTGCTGCGCATGGCCAAAACATTGAACCGGGCCAGACGTAACGCCCCGCAGGCCACAAACAAAAATGAGACCATGAGCCCGATTCGGCCCAGGTGCTGGGTTTGCCACAGATACATCAGAGTGGCCGGGGTGACGCCAAAAGCGACCAGATCAGACAGGGAGTCCAACTGAATGCCGAATTCGGAGCTGGCTTTGGTCAATCTGGCCACCTTGCCGTCCAGGCCGTCGCATAGGCAACTGACCAATATGGCCGAGGCGCAGAGTTCAAATTGACCCTCAACTGCCCAGAGCAGGCCCATGAACCCGGCAAACAGGCTGGCAATGGTGAACAGATTGGGCAGGACGTAAATCCCTTTGTACCGCGGTGTAGACATGTATGCGTATTTACTCTTTTTTTCGGGCCAGAATGGACTGTCCGGCATAAACCCGGTCTCCCGGCCTCACTTTTATCTCATAACCTTCCGGCATATAAAGGTCAACCCTGGATCCGAACTTGATCAACCCTATCCGTTGTCCACGTTTGATCTCCTCACCTATCGCAGTCCAGCACACAATCCGTCTGGCGATCAATCCGGCGATTTGGACCATGCTCCAGTTGTGACCATCATCGTCCTCAATCACAATGATATTGCGCTCATTGGACTTTTCCGCCTGCCCCAGGGAGGCCCGGTGGAAATTCCCTTCGTGGTAGGCTATATTTCTCACCCGCCCCGATATCGGCGTTCGATTCACGTGAACATCAAACACATTCATGAAAATGCTTATCCTCGGGCACTGCGTGTTCGTCACCGGATCTGGCCTGGACTGGATGTCCAGAATCTTGCCGTCAGCCGGGGACACGGCCACATCCTTTTCCGCCGGAACCACCCTTTCAGGATCGCGAAAAAAATGGACAATGCCCAGTGTCAGTCCCAGGGCCAATACACTCAGCACCTTCCAGCCCAACAGGGCAAAAACCAGAGTCCCCAGAGTTGCCATGCCTATATAGGGTATTCCTTCCAGGCATATTCCAAGCCGGAAGGGGGAAACTTTCTCCTTGTTCGTCGTCACGTCTGTTATCTCCTGGCTGTCCGAGTCATTTACTTCCTGAGGCGGGGACGCATTTTCCGGAAGCCCCGGTTGTTTTCTTTTACCCAGTCGCATGCCAGCTCCATATTTACAAAATTTTTGGAAATATACGCAAGAAGTGTATATCCTTTTCCAGCCTGTTCAGCAAGAGCCCCGGGCCTTGGATCACGGTAACTTTGTTCTCATACCAGCTTTGCCTGTGGCAAACCCGAACTCTTTGTGCCCGCTTTGGGGCACAAAGAGCGAATTTACACTCCTGCCTGAGTCTGCTAGACACTTTCCATGCCCTATTTCCCAGCTTTTTTAGATTTACGGGGCCGGCCCTGCCTGGTGGTCGGGGCCGGCCGGGTG
>JBKHIL010000123.1:0-5651 GCA_046538645.1 Desulfovermiculus sp. | reverse complement strand
CCGCCGGTTCGAGTCCGGTCAGCTCCGCCATTCCTTTCAAGGGGTTATGAGTTCTACTCATAACCCCTATTTTTTATCCAACCGCAATATCCAGCCTTCAGCAACATATCCAACCTCAGGCCTTTTCACCTCATTAAAATATTTGGTCCCTGGCCCAGTGCCGCGTCATATGTGTATTGTCTGGTTTTCGATACGAAAGCTTTCCTCCTCTGGTTCCCCTCCTTGCCGCCTGTCTTCCAGGCGGGAGGGAAGGGTGTTGTTGCATTTTGTGGTTTTTTTGTTTACAATTGTGTAAACAAAGAAGGAGAAAGGCACCCATGTCATCGCAGCAGTTTGAAGCCTTTATGGGCCGGGTGGCCCAGAGGACGGGCATTCAGTCCCAGTCTGAACTGGCTGTGGCCCTGGATGTAAATCGCTCTGCTGTCAGCCGGGCCAAAAGCAGAGACCGGGTCCCGGAGCAGTGGATTGCCAGGCTTTGCGCATTGTTTGACCTGGATCCGGACTGGCTCCGGGAAGGCCGGAGCAGCTTGAACAGGTTCGTGGAAATTCCTGTGGTTGTGGCCAGGCTGGGGGCTGGGGGCGGATCTCATGTAGTGGATGCCGATGTCAGGGGACACATGGCTTTTCGCAGCGCCTGGCTGCACCAAAAGGGACGTCCCAGAGACATGGTTTTCATGCAGGTCGTTGGGGACAGCATGGAACCCAGCATCCGGGAAGGGGACTATGTGCTTATCGACCAGTCCAAAAAGGAGATTTACCCAGGCGGGATCTACGCTTTGGGTCTGGAAGACACCATTATGGTCAAGCGGCTCGACAAGCGCCCTGGTGAACTGGTTGTCCTGAGTGCCAATTCCAAATACTCGCCCATCATTTTGCGCGGCGACGAGCTGGAAACCGTGCGCATAATCGGCCGGGTGGTCGGAATCTGGCGGGATCTGTGCTGAGAAGTTTTGTATCCTGAGGCGGATTGATGAGCTGTGGCGGTTTTCATCCAACTTCCCGGACCGGCACCGGGTTTTCTGCTGCTGGCGGAGATTTCCGGGGGAATCGTCTGAGCCTGGATTCCCTGCTCCAGACCAATCCGGCATCCACTTTTTTCCTGCGTGCTGAAGAGGGCTCCAGTCTGGGAGGCGGCATCCACTCCGGGGATATCCTGGTGGTGGACCGGTCCGCCCGGATCATGGACGGCTGCCTGGTGGTGGCCGTGGCAGATGGTGATATGATCCTGCGCCAGGTGGTACGGCGAAAGGGGCAGACCTTTTTGCGCTCCGGCAGGTCCAGTGCTGAGCAGCCCCATGGCGATGTCTGGATATGGGGGAGAGTGGTCTATGTCCTGCACCCGGTCACGGCCTGAACGGTTTCTTTTTGCCCTGGTGGACTGCAATAATTTCTACGTATCCTGTGAGCGGGTCTTTCAGCCCCATCTGGAAGGCAGACCGGTGGTGGTGCTGTCCAACAACGACGGGTGCGTGGTGGCCCGGTCCAACGAGGTTAAGGCCCTGGGCCTGCCTATGGGGGCTCCGGCCTTCAAATGGAAAGCCTTTTTGGCCAGATACAGGGTACAGGTCTTTTCCTCCAATTACGCCCTGTACTCGGACATGTCCGATCGGGTGATGAGTGTTCTGGCCGCAATGGCCCCGGAAATAGAGGTCTATTCCCACGACGAGGCCTTTCTCTTTTTCCCCGGGAAATGGCGGATGGATCTGGAAGACTATGCCCAAAGGATCAGACAGGAAGTCAAGAGACAGACCGGGATACCGGTGTCTATCGGTCTGGCCCGGACCAAGACCCTGGCCAAGGCGGCCAACAAGCTGGCCAAGACCATTCCGGAATTTGGAGGGGTGTTGGATCTGGGGGCACGGCAGGATGCTGATCAGCTCCTGAAATCCATGCCGGCCAAAGACGTATGGGGCATTGGTCCCAGCTACGCCAGGCGGCTGCAGGAAGCAGGAATCCATACCGCCTGTGATCTCAAAGAGGCCGATCAGGTCTGGATCAAAAGCAAGCTGACCATTACCGGCCTGCAGACTGTTCTGGAGCTTAAAGGCGTCCCCTGTTTTGAGCTCACAACCCAGCCCGAGCCGGCCAAGAGCCTGGTCCGGTCCAGATCCTTCGGCCGGCCGGTGACTCAAGTGGCCGCGCTGCGTGAGGCCATAAGCAGCCATGTGCACAGTGCGGGCAGGCAACTGCGGGCCGCGGGCCAGAATGCCGGCTGCCTGCACGTCTTTTTGCACACCAATCGGTTCAAGCCGGAGGAGCCCCAGTATTCGCCGTGCTTATCCACCTGCTTGCTCCGGCCCACCAATCATACCCAGGCCTTGCTTGCGGCTGCCCTGCGCCTTTTGGATCAGGCCTACAGGCCCGGATATGCCTTTGTAAAGGGCGGGGTGCTGCTCACCTATCTGCAGACGGCCGGGGCCAGGCAGCTCACCTTCTGGGAGGCCGGATCAGGGGAGAAGGAAGCATCCAGGCACTTGATGCAGGCCATGGACCGGATCAATGCCAGATACGGCAAAAATACCGTGCAGTATGCCTGTGCCGGGCTGGAAAAGAAATGGGAGATGCGCCGGGAGAAGATGTCGCCTGAGTTCACCACCAGCTGGGAGGATATCCCGGGGGTGAAGGCATGATGAACGGGAAGGTGCCGGGCAGAGCTGCCTGAGGCCACAAGCAAAAGACGCCCTTGCTTTCGTTTAGGGGATTGGTGTAGTTTTATAGGGGGTGGATCAGAAATTGAGACGAACAGAGCAGGGTGGAAGTGATACTATGAAAATCGGACGCAACGATCCGTGCCCTTGCGGCAGCGGGAAAAAGTACAAAAAATGCTGCCTTGAAAAACACGAGGTCAGTGATTTGGGATACAGACGACTGAGCAACGCTCAGCATAAGCTGGTTGAAAAATTAACAGAATATGTGATCAAGGATGTGGGGGAAAAGGTTCTGTATGTGGCCTTGGGTGAGTTTTTTCAGGATGATACAGAGGACTCAGAGACCTTGCTTCAGGTCATGCTCGAAGAATTCAGTCCAGTGTTCTGGCCCTGGCTGTTTCACATCTTAGACTTTGAAGCCCCGGATCTTGATATGCTGGAACTCTCCGGTCTCATACGGCCGAACATGACCCTGGGTGAAATGTATTTGCAGGACAAAAGCACAGAACTTGATCCGCTGGAGCAGGAGCTGTTGTCGGCTGCGAACCGCGTTTCGTTCAGCTTTTTCGAGGTCACGAGCGTGCACCCGGGAAAGGGATTTGAGGCCCTCGATCTGCTGACCGGACAACGGGTGATGATCTCCGATCTTTCAGCTTCGCAGGACGTAGAGCGAGGAGAAATCCTTTACAGTCAGGTTATTGAGGTCCAGGGGTATTATATGTCCATCGGACATGCCCAATACAAGTTTTTTCCCCGTTTTAAGCCCCAAATTATGGAATTTGGAAAGGAGCTGGAGGAAGATTTCGGTTCTGTGACCAATGAGGTTCTCATGCAAGCCGATCCCGAGCTGCGTGACTTTTTTCTTTATCTGCAGGACGCCATGTTTGAGCAACCCGAATTGCGCAATACAGACGGCGATCCCTTGAGCCTTCGCACTCTGCATTACGATATTTCCTCGCCGGAAGAAGCTTTCCAGGCTCTGGCCCCGCTCTGCGTGCATGCCACAGAAGAAGAGCTTCGAGGCCAGGCAGACCTAAATGAAAGCGGGCAGGTACACAAGGTCCACTTTGCCTGGAGTAGACAAGGGCATGCCCTGAGCACCGGCCTGGACAATACCACCCTGGGCCAGATTTCGATCCAAGGAAACCGCATGAGCATAGAGGTCAATTCAGAGGCCAGGGAAGAGATGATCAGGGAGGAGATCGACCGCCGCTTGGGAAGCCGGGCTGTCTACAAAGTGACCGACATCCGCTCTGCGGACTCGATGATGGCTGAAGGGGCTTCGGAGCCTGCTTCCAGGGCCTTTGAGGAGGAGCAGGAAGCCCTCAAGAATTCTCCGGAAGTCCAACAAGCCCTGGAAGAGATGCTGACCAAGCATTGGCAGGGCTGGCTGGACACGGAAATTCCCGCTTTAGGGGGCAAAACCCCCCGGCAGGCAGTGCAGACAGCAGATGGCCGGGAGGCCGTTCAAGCCCTGCTTCGGGACATTGAGATCTCTGACCAGCGCTCGAACATGCAGGTGTCCCAGCAATCCTACGTGGATTGGGCCAGAAGAGAGCTGGGGCTGCCTGATACCTGAGGGAGTATGTGAAAAATAAAAGGACGGCGGCCACCATTATTGACGGGAGGCAGTATCATGGATGCATTTACAGTAATGATGGGCATTCTGGCTCTGATCGGATGTAAAAAGGGATTATCAAGGTTTCCTTGACAATCCCCTTTAAGTCAATGGTCATGCTTTTGCGCCCATGCAACCATCGATACGGAACTGCGAACCGGAGATGTATGAGGATGCATTGCTGGCGAGGAATGCGACGAGTTCGGCGATTTCCGCCGCTTCACCGTAGCGGCCGAGCGGAATCATCTGTTCGATGCATTTCTTCGCCGCTTGGGCATCGTCTGGGTTCATGCCGGTTTCGACACAGCGCATCATCCGTGTTTCGATTGGAGCGGGGTGAATGGAATTGACGCGGACGTTGTGCGGAGCGTATTCAAGCGCACCGTTTTTGGTAAGACCCGTAACACCGTGTTTGGACGCGACGTAAGGGGTGATGCCGGGGAACCCACCGAGTCCGGCGACACTGGAGGTGTTGATGATCGATCCGCTCTTTTGTTCGATCATGATCGGTGCGACATATTTCATGCCGAGGAACACCCCGCGCAAGTTGATGCCGATGACCTTGTCGAACTCTTCGACAGGGGTGTCGTTGAAATTATAAGTTTTGCCTTCAATCCCTGCGTTGTTAAAGAAGAAGTCAATCCGGCCGAAGTGCTTCTTGGTCTTTTCAACATAGTGTTTCACATCGTCTTCCTTGGAGACATCGGCCTTGATGCTGATGACTTCTCCGAGATCCTTGAGTTCTTGGATTGTTTCATCGAGCCCCTCCTGATCGATGTCCACGAGTGCGACCTTCGCACCCTCCATCAAAAGCCTCTTGGCAGTTGCTTTCCCGATGTCGCCACAGCCGCCTGTGATAATGCCTGCTTTGCCGTTGAAACGCATAGAATCACTCCTTTTAAAGTTTTAGGTTCACTTCGTATGGATACTCATGATGAACTTCCCATTTATATTAACTATACAAGCAGAATTTAAGCTTTGGCAAGGGGGTAATGATGAGATTTGGTAGCGAGGGAGAGACTTATACTCCCGACCCTGTGGATATGAGCTGCATGCTCTGAAAGACTGAGCTATTTCGCCACTGTCCCGTTGCAGAGGGACATAAATACAGTTTTGGCTTGAAATGCAAAGGGTGAACGGAATTCACCAATTGCAAGGTAATTTTGTTCTCAGCGAGGAGTTTTCGGAAGTGTACAACGCAATTTCTGGCCTTGTTTCGGGAGACGAAAAGTGGTTTGTCCGGCCATATCACTTGCCCATGAAAATTCTTGTCTGAATAGACCACAGAGTCGTATAAAAAAAATGGGGTCATCCGTTACGGATGACCCCATTTTTTTATGGTGCGCCTGGGGCGATTCGAACACCCGGCCTTCTGATTCGTAGTC
>JBKHIL010000017.1:0-12296 GCA_046538645.1 Desulfovermiculus sp. | reverse complement strand
TTATACCTGAGAACAAAATGAGCATGGAGCCCCCAGCTTGCGGAGTTGACCTGGACGACAAAAGGGGATATAAAAACTCTTTTATTTTTTGGCCGCAGGACGACAGGAATTATGTTCGAGAGCTTATCAGACCGGCTGGACCAGGTCTTTAAAAAGATCAAGGGACACGGCCATCTGGATGAAAAGACCATCCAGGACGGGTTGCGTGAAGTACGTCTGGCCCTGTTAGAGGCCGATGTCAACTACCGGGTGGTCAAGGATTTTGTCGACCGCATCAGGGACAGGGCCCTGGGGCAGGAGGTTCTCTCCAGTCTGACCCCCGGCCAGCAAGTGATCAAGATTGTGCATCAAGAGCTCATTGAGCTTTTGGGCGGAGAGTCTGCGGACCTTGCCTTCACCCATGATACCGAGCCTTCGGTATTTATGCTTGTAGGCCTGCAGGGCTCAGGAAAGACAACCACTGCCGCCAAGCTGGCCCTGCACCTTAAAGGGCAGGGACATGCGCCTTATCTGGTTCCAGCCGACGTGTACCGGCCGGCAGCTATTGATCAGCTGCATACCCTGGCCGGAGAGATCCAGGTTCCGGTCTTTGCCTCCAGATCAGATATGGACCCGGTTGCCATCTGCCAGGAGGCTATTGAGCAGGCCAGAGATCAGGGCTGTGATCTCGTGCTGCTGGATACCGCCGGCCGGCTGCACATCGATGAACATCTCATGCAGGAGCTCTCCAGGATCAAAGAATCCTGCCGGCCCCAGGAGATATTGTTTGTCGCCGATGCCATGACCGGACAGGATGCAGTGACCGTGGCTGAGCGATTCAATCAACTCCTGGACATCAGCGGCGTGGTTTTAACCAAGCTGGAGGGGGATGCCCGGGGCGGTGCAGCCCTGTCCATCCGGTCCATCACGGATAAACCCATTAAGTTTGTGGGCATGGGCGAAAAGCTCAAGGACCTGGAGGTGTTCCATCCAGACCGGGTGGCTTCCAGGATTCTGGGCATGGGTGATATGCTCACCCTGATCGAAAAGGCCCAGCAGGAGTTTGACGATCAGGAGTCGGCCGCCCTGGAAGCCAAGTTCCAGAAGGCGGATTTTGACCTGGAGGATTTCCGGAGCCAGATGCGCAAGGTGCGCAAGCTGGGCTCTATGGAAAGTCTGATGAAGATGATTCCGGGTATGGGCAAGATCAGGGATCAGATTAAAGACGCCCGGCTCCCGGAGCATGAGCTGACCAGGGTGGAAGCGATCATCAATTCTATGACCCCGAAAGAAAGGCATAAGCCCTCGATTCTTAACGCCAGCCGCAAGGAGCGGATTGCCAGGGGCAGCGGGACCACCCAGGCTGATGTTAATCAATTGCTTAAGAATTTCAGCCAGATGCAAAAAATGCTCAAAAAGATGAGCAGCAAAGGTGGCGGCATGTCCGGACTCAACGGTCTGGATCCATCCGCCGGGCTGGGCATGCCCGGCCAGACAGGGGGCCAAAACAGGCCCAAAAAGAAAATTGACCGTAAGAAGCAGAAATTAAAAGCAAAACAAAAAAAGAAGAAAAAGAAGTAGTTGATTCTTTGCCAGGTATGATTACAATTTCAAAACACACAAGGATTATGAAACGGGGGTAAACACACTCATGGCTTTACGATTGCGTCTGACACGCTTGGGATCCAAAAAGAGGCCCTTTTACCGGGTTGTGGCAATGAACAGCGAAACCCGAAGAGACGGAAGGGCATTGGAGTATCTTGGGTACTACAATCCCATGGTTGAACCGAATGAGATTAAGCTCGATCATGATAAGGTGCGCAAATGGATGGATCAGGGGGCAAAGCCCACCCAGACGGTGAAGTCCCTGCTGGACAAGACCGGTTTCTCCCAATCTGAGCGCAGAGACTAACAGCTGCCAGTACCAGGTTACAATCTGAAGCCCTCGTGGAGGTGCCTTATGTTCCGAGAGCTCATTGAGTACATGGCCAAAGCCTTGGTAGACAACCCGGATGCTGTTGATGTTGTAGAGATTGAAGGCGAGCAGACATCGGTGATCGAGCTGCGCGTGGCCAAAGAGGATCTGGGCAAGGTCATCGGCAGGCAAGGCAGGACAGCGCGGGCTATGCGGACCATCCTGGGGGCTGTTTCCACAAAGGCCCAAAAACGGGTTGTCCTGGAAATTCTGGAATAGAACTGCTTTGTAAGCACGGCGTGGACACTATGGCCAAAAGCGGCTTTGTGCCTGTGGGCAAAGTCATCAAGGCCCACGGTCTGAAAGGGGAGCTTTGCATTTCCAGCTATGCAGACTCCCCTTTCCTTTTTCAGAATCTGGCTCGAGTCTATCTGAAGGTCAAAGGCAGGTACCCAAAAAAGCATGGGATATTAGATTTAAGAATCACCACCAAAGGGGTGCTGTTGAGCCTGGAATCCATATCAGGCCGGGATAAGGCCGAACAGTGGCTGGGGGCCGAGGTGTGGGTCCGAAACCGGGATGTTCCGGAAACCGAAAAAGAAGCCATGCGTTGCCTGGAGCTCTTGGGTATGGCTGTATACTTAAAAAACGGCCGCTATTTGGGGAGCATTGCCTCTGTAAATAATCAGACCGGTCAGGAGGTGTGGACCATTTGGACCCCGGATGATCTGGAAGTACTTCTGCCGGCGGTACCGGAATTTGTATTGGAAATGGATATGGGTAATCGATCCGTGCTCGTCGATCCGCCGCCAGGCCTGCTGGAGCTCTATCACGTTGCAGACGGCAGATGATGGGCAGAGAGAAGACCATGCATTTTAATATATTGACAATTTTCCCGGAATTCTTCGATTCCCCATTGAACTGCGGCTTGATGGGCAAGGCCAGAGAGCGGGGGATATTTTCCACTACTCTGGTCAACCCCCGGGATTTTGCCCCGGACCGGCATCGAAGTGTTGATGATCGGCCATACGGGGGCGGTCCGGGCATGGTCATGTCCCTGGAACCTCTGCTGAAGGCAGTGGGCAGTCTTCCTGATCCAGGCCGGGTGGTTTTGCTGACCCCCCGGGGCCGGTTGTTTACCCAGGAAAAGGCCCAGGAGCTGGCCCGGGAGCAGGCAGTGACTCTGGTTTGCGGACGGTACGAAGGTATTGATGCCAGATTTGCCCGCTTGAGCGGGGCAGAATCTTTGTCTGTCGGGGATTTCGTTCTCAATGGGGGCGAGAGCGCAGCGCTTTGCCTTTTGGAGTCTGTGACCAGGTTGCAGGCCCATTATATGGGCTGCGCAGCGTCCACACAGGAGGAAAGCTTTACGTCCGGACTGCTGGAATATCCGCACTACACCAGGCCGCAAAAGTATGCAGATCTTCACATCCCCCCGGTCCTTGTCTCCGGGGACCATAAACGTATTGCCTCCTGGCGGCGGGAGCAGGCCTTGGCCGCAACCCGAAAGTGGCGGCCGGATCTTCTGGACCGGGCCCGTTTGACCCGGGCGGATTTGCAGTTTTTACGCCGGCTGCCCATAACCAGGCTGGGCCGGAATCTGTATGTGGCCCTTGTGCATTGGCCGGTGCTCAACAAGCAGGGAGAGATTACGGCTGTCTCTTTGACAAATCTGGATATCCACGATATAGCCCGAGTTTGTCACTCTTATGGGCTGGGGGGATATTATCTGAGTACTCCATTACAGGATCAGCAGGCCCTGGCAGACCGGCTGATAAAGCATTGGAGCACCGGAGAAGGGCAGAGGGCGAATCCGGACCGCACTCTAGCTGTCCAGAATGTGCAGATACAAAATAATGTGCATGAAGTGGCGGCCCAGGTCCGGGAGCGGGCCGGGACAGATCCGTGGATAGTGGCCACCAGCGCCAGGGACGAAGGCGGAGTTCCCTGTTCGGCAGTCCGCAGGCGGCTTGAGCAGCGGCCGGTATTGCTGCTCCTGGGCACTGGATCGGGACTGGCCCCGCAGATTATAGCCGAGGCCGATGAAGTGTTGCGTCCCGTCAGGTGTTTTGATACCTACAATCACCTTTCCGTGCGCAGTGCGGCGGCCATAATCATTGACCGTATCCTGGGTGATATCTGGTAATGAAAAAGTTGGAAGTTCAGGGGACTTGAGTCAATATATCGGTTTTGAAAATGCTTGCGTCACAGAAGAAGGACGAGAGGCAAGCGAAGGAGACACCATGGATGCATTGCGGAAGATAGAGCAAGAACATATGCGCATTGATATTCCCCAGTTCCGGGCCGGTGATACGGTCAATGTGCATATTCGGATTATTGAGGGAGAAAAGGAGCGGATCCAGGTCTTTAAAGGGACGGTGATCAGGGTGCGCAAGGGGACAACCAATGCCACCTTTACGGTCCGCAAGGTCTCCGGGGGCATCGGCGTGGAACGTATATTTCCCTTACACGCCCCGTCTATTGAAAAAATAGAGGTTGTCAGCCGGGGCAAAGTCCGCCAGGGCCGGATCTACTACCTGCGGAACCTGAAGGGCAAGGCGGCCCGGATCAAGCCCAGAGATACCCGCGGCTAAGGAACACGGCGTGCTCATCAGGAAGAGCTCGGGACTCCACAGGCAGAATACGTGGCTTCCCTTATTTTTTCTCCTGTAGCTGGAGTAGACGAGGCCGGGAGAGGGTGCCTGGCTGGACCGGTGGTGGCGGCAGCGGTCATCCTGCCCCGGGAAACGGTTTTTGAGTCTCAGTGCAAAGACTCCAAGAAACTTGCTGCTGCTGTTCGCCAGCAGCTGGAGAAGGGAATCAAGGATGTGGCTCTGTCCTGGGCCCTCGGCCTGGCCTGGCCCGCGGAAATTGATCGCATAAACATTTTGCAGGCCACATTGCAGGCAATGTGCCGGGCGGTGGACAAGCTGAGGCTTCAGCCCAAGCTCGTCCTGGTAGATGGCAATCAGCCACCCCCCCTGCCTATGCCCAGCCAGTGCATACCAGGGGGGGATGACCAGGTGCCGGCAATATCCGCTGCCTCTATACTGGCCAAGGTCTTTCGGGATCGGCTTATGCAGCACCTGGACCGGCGGTATCCCGGGTACGGCTTTAAGGCCCATAAAGGCTACGGGACCAAAGATCATTTGCGGCAGCTTCAGATCCTTGGTCCCTGCCCCATGCACCGACGGTCTTTTGGACCTGTACGGCAACTCTTTCAGGAAAGGCAGCAATGGTTGCCCGGCATTTAAGGCATGGTCGGAGCGGTGAAGAAATGGCCCGGGCCTTTCTGGTAGGTCAGGGCTATGAAGTGATCAGTGTAAATTGGAGATGCAGGTACGGGGAACTGGATCTCGTCTGCCGCAATCAGCAAATCGTGGTCTTTGTGGAAGTGAAAACCAGAAATACGTCTACGCTTGAAACTCCGGCCGAGGCCCTGACCCACCGCAAACAGTCCAAGCTGATCAAGTCGGCAAGCCTGTTTCTGAGCCAACACAAGATGTGGCACCTTCAATCCCGTTTTGACCTGGTTTCTGTCTTTTTCCAAACCCACCATTGTCAGGTCGATCATGTGCCTAATGCCTTCTCAGTCTCCCATCCTGTGGGTCGTAGCCACACCCATTGGCAACCTTGGTGACCTCTCTGATCGGGCCAGGGAAATACTGTCTGTGGTTGATGTGATCCTGGCTGAGGATACGCGCAAGACCGGCCGGCTTTTGCAGTTATGCGGCGTCAGGGGACCTCGGCTGCTCAGTTTTTTTGAGCACAATGAGGCTGCCCGGATCAAACAGGTTTTGAATCTGCTCAGGCAAGGAAAGCAGATCGCCCTGGTCAGCAGCGCAGGAACGCCGCTGATGTCGGATCCGGGGTACATCCTGGTCCGGACCTGCCGGGACTCAGGCTTTCGTGTCTCCCCGGTCCCGGGACCGAGCGCTCCGGTGGCCGCACTCATGGCTAGCGGATTGCCTCCTTATCCATTCGCCTTTTTGGGCTTTCTTCCCCGCAAGTCCGGGGAAAAGAGGCGTCTGCTTGCCCACTTTGCACCTGTTCAGATTACTCTGGTCTTTTTTGAGCGGGTCAGCAGACTGCAAAGGTCATTGCACGATGCCCGGGAAGTCCTGGGGCAGCGCCAGGTCTGCATTGCCAGGGAGCTGACCAAGAAACATGAAGAATTCATTTTTTTTTCCCTGGGATCAGATCAGGAATTGCCTGCGGATCTTTTAGGAGAGGTCACTGTTCTGCTTGCGCCCCAGGATAAAGAGCTTCAGGCGACTGCAGAAGAAGAGGTGGTCCGGATCATGCGCAAAAAGGCCGGTCCGAATGATGGAGCCAGGACAGTAGTCAATCGAACAGCTCCACACGTTCGTGGATGGGGGAAAAAAGCCCTGTACGAGGTATTCCTGCGTGAGATCCGTCAGATCGGGAATGGGCAGGAGGATTTGTGATGCTCAATTACCAGGATTTATTCAGGTGTTTTTGGCGGACCTACCTGATAGGTGCCAACTTCAACACCCGGGGCCTGCAGAATATCGGCCTGTCTTTTGCTATGGAGCCGGGACTGCGGGCAATACATGCCTCTGAATCTGCCCTCCAGGCTGCCCGGACTCGGTATGTAGGCTTGTTTAATACCCATCCCTATTTTATGCCTTTACTGGTCGGGGCATTTCTGTTTCTGGAAAAAAATATTGCCCAGGGCATGATTCCGTCCACAGCCCAGAACACCTTTCAGAATACAGCCACGTACACCCTTTCTGCGCTGGGCGATTCTGTCTTTGGCGGATCACTTTTGGTGTTTTGGTCTCTGTGCATGACGCTTTTTTTAGTAGCCGGGTGGTATGGCGCGGCCACTTTCTGGTTTGTGCTGTTTTTCCTCGGGCTTCAGATTTTTAAAGGGATAACATTCTGGCTGGGCTTTAGTCAGGGATTGGCTTTTTTCCAACGCCTGCGGCAAATGAACCTTATGTATTGGGGCTATTGGATCAAGGTGGCCAATGCTGTGTGCATCCTGGCTCTGTGGTCACTCATCTATCCCTTTCCCCTCCACCCGCTCTGGTTTGCGGGCCTAACGAGCGCCATGGGAGGAGCCGGCTGGCTCATTTATCGAGGCATGCTGCCCCGGGAAGTGATCGTGACCGCGTGTCTTCTGGGCTGGGGAGTATGGGAGAGCCTGAAGGTCGTGGATTGAATTTTGCTTAATTCAGATCTGTATGTTAGATTGATAAAATGTGTATGACCGACTCAGTCACCAAGCAAGTCTTTATTCGCAATGAGCTGGGGCTGCATGCCCGGCCTGCAGCCCAGATCGCTCAGGAAGCGGCCAAGTTTTCGGCCCAGATCAAGCTCATCGTTGGGGAGATGGAGGCCGATGCCAAGAGCGTTTTGGACATCCTCAGCTTAGCCGCGGCCCGGGGAAAAAGTCTGACCTTGCAGGCTCAGGGGCAGGATGCGGAAAAGGCTGTGGGCCATCTGGAACGTTTCTTTCTGGACGGCTTTGGAGAAAGTTGAGCATGGCGGCAAAGATCCTGCATGGCGTTCCCGTTTCTGTGGGCATTTCCATTGGACGGGCTTATCTTTTAAGTCAAGGACATTATTGTCTGGCCCCGATGCAGAGCATTTCCCAGGACCTGGTGGAGGTGGAACTGGGAAGGCTGGATCAGGCCTTTGACCAGGCCCTGGAGAGCTTACGGCAGATTCGAAAACAAATTCCGCAGGAACAAAGTGATCACGCTGCCATCCTGGACACCCACATCATGGTCCTGAAGGACCCCAAGCTGCGCCGGGCTACTGAACATTATATCCGGGACATGCATCTTAATGCGGAATGGGCCCTGGAAAAAGGCGTAGCGGATATAGAAAAATCCTTTCAGGGGATTGAGGATGAATATTTCCGGGCCCGGGTCCAGGAGCTGCGGCTGCTGACTCAGCGGGTCATGAACCAGCTTTTGGGCAATAGCGACAGCATCAAGCCCATCACCTCCAGGGTCATACTCATAGCCCATGATCTCTCCCCTGCAGATACAGTAGAACTGGATGTGAGCAAGATAATGGCCTTTGCCACGGCCCAGGGAGGCAGGACGTCCCATGTGGCCATTCTGGCCCGGACTCTGGAAATCCCGGCTGTGGTCGGAGTTGAGGATCTGGAAATATCGGTGACCGATAACCAGTTCATTATCGTGGACGGATTCCGGGGCCAGATAGTCATTGATCCTGATGACACGGAGCTCACCTATTATACAGACCTGAAATACAGTTTTGAAGCCTATCAAAAAGAGGTCATAAGCAAGCGGGATCTCCCGGCCGAGACCCGGGATGGCTTTCGGGTTCAACTGCATGCCAATATCGAGCTCTTTGAGGAAGTGAGCAAGGTCCTGGATTATGCCGGGGACGGAGTGGGGCTGTACCGCACTGAGTACAGCTACCTGTACCGCACTGAGCTGCCGACCGAGCAGGAGCTCGTGGAGGAATACAGGGACTTGGCAGCTATTCTTCATCCGCGCCGGGTGGTTATTCGGACCCTGGATGCCGGAGGCGATAAGCTGGGGCATGGATTTGAACACTTAGATGAAGCCAATCCTGTTCTGGGACTCCGGGCTGTCCGCTTTTGTCTCCGGCATCAAGATATCTTTAAGACTCAGCTCCGGGCCATTTTGCAGGCCAATCAGACCAAAAACATGGCCTTGATGTTTCCTATGATTTCCGGATTGGGCGAACTCCGGGAGGTTATGGCCTTACTGGAGCAGGCCAAAGAGGAGCTGAGTGAGGAAGGGTTGTTCTTTGAGCCGGACATGCCGGTGGGCATCATGGTTGAGCTGCCTTCCGCGGTCATGATCGCCGACATCCTGGCTCAGCATGTAGATTTTTTCAGTATCGGAACCAATGATCTTATCCAGTACTCACTGGGCATTGACAGGACCAACAAGTATGTCTCCCACTTGTATCAGCCACTGCATCCGGCTTTACTTCGCAGCATCAAGCAAGTGGTCGATGCCGGACACAAGGCCGGCATCGAGGTCAGCATGTGCGGGGAGATGGCTTCTGACCCTTATTGCTTGCCGATTCTCATCGGAATGCATGTGGACAGCTTAAGCCTGAACCCTCAATCCATTCCCTGGATCAAACGAATCCTGCGCAAGTTGACCATGGAGGAATGCTCCGACCTGCTGACCCGGATATTGCGGCTGGACTCAGTCTCAGCCAGCAACAGGCTGGTCCGGGAAAGCATCTTCAAGCGCTTTCCGGACGAGCTTCAGTTTTATTCCTCTCTATTGGAACAGGAAGAAGAGTGATTTCATGGCAGCCAAGAACGTAAAGGGCCCAAGGGAATCGGGCCTGAAAATCGTAGCCCGGAACAAAAACGCCCGCCGGTTATATGACCTCTTTGACCGCTATGAGGCCGGAATTGTTCTCACTGGATCGGAAATGAAATCCATCCGGGCCGGACGGGTCAGCTTTAAGGACAGCTATGTGACTTTTGCCCGCGGTGAGGCCTTTTTGACCGGGATGCACATCGCGGTCTATGAAAATGCCGGGTATGCCGGACACGATCCGGACAGAGACCGGAAGCTCCTGCTGCACAAGCGGGAGATCGATCTTCTGCGGGGTAAAGTAGAGCAAAAGGGGCTGACCGTGATCCCCATAGCCATGTATCTCAAGAAATCCTTAGTCAAAATAGAAATCGCTCTGGCCCGGGGCAAAAAAATATACGATCAAAGGGAAGAGCTGAAACAAAGGGCTGTAAAGCGGGATATCGCCCGGGAGATGGCCCAGGCTAAAAAGAAGCTCTGATCCGGGAATGCACTCCGGATTTCAGCATATACAGCCGTCTCTGGACGGCAGCAAGGAGAATCCATGTTTGGATTTATAGCCAAAAGAATTCTTGGCTCCAAAAACGAACGCTTTCTCAAATCCATTTCTCCCATCGTGGAGCGTATTAACAGTTTGGAGCCTGAGATACAGAATTTTGAAGACAGTGATTTTCCGGCCCGCATGGCCGCATACAGGCAGGAAGTGGAGCAGGGCCGCGCTCTGGATGATATCCTGCCCGAGGTCTTCGCTCTGGTCCGGGAAGCAGCTAAACGCACAGTGGATATGCGTCCCTTCGATGTCCAGCTCCTGGGAGGGGTGGTTCTGCATCAGGGCAGGATAGCGGAGATGAAGACTGGTGAGGGCAAGACCCTGGTAGCCACCATGCCCATAGTGCTCAATGCCTTGACCGGCAAGGGGGTGCACTTAATCACCGTCAACGACTATCTGGCCCGACGGGATGCGGAATGGATGGGCAAAATCTATTCCTATCTCGGCTTGAGCGTGGGGACCATTGAGCACGGCATGTCCGATGAGCAGCGCAAACAGGCCTATGCTTCAGACATTGTCTATGGCACAAACAACGAGTTTGGGTTCGACTATCTGCGCGACCACATGAAGTTCTATCCACATCAGCTGGTGCAGCGGGAACTTTCCTACGCCATTGTGGACGAGGTGGATTCGGTGCTCATTGACGAGGCCCGGACTCCGCTGATCATCTCCGGCCCGGCTGACGGGTCCACAGCCTTGTATAAGCAGGTAGACGGCATTATCCCCCGTTTAAAACGGGACAGGGATTATACAGTTGATGAAAAGGCCAAGTACGTCTCCCTGACTGATGAAGGCGTGGTCCGGTGCGAAGAAATTTTAAAGGTCGATAATCTGTTTGATCCCAAAAACATCACCTATCAGCACCACGTCCTGCAGGCCTTAAAGGCGCATGAGCTGTTCAAACGCGATGACGATTATATCGTCCAGGACGGACGGGTGATCATTGTAGATGAGTTTACCGGCCGGATCATGCCCGGCCGGAGATACAGCGATGGCCTGCATCAGGCCCTGGAGGCCAAGGAGGGGGTCCGGGTGCAGGCTGAGAATCAGACCCTGGCCAGCATTACCTTTCAGAACTTTTTCCGCATGTACGACAAGCTGGCCGGCATGACCGGAACAGCGGACACTGAAGCTGTGGAGTTCAAGGAGATTTATAATCTGGACGTCAACGTGATTCCCACTCACAAGCCCATGATCCGCAATGATTTTCCGGATGTTATCTATCAGACTCAAAAAGAGAAGTACGCGGCCATTGTCGAGGAAATACGAGAACTCTACACCAAGGGCCAGCCTGTGCTGGTGGGAACCACCTCCATTGACAAGTCGGAGTACATAGCGGAGCAGCTGAGCAAACTGCACATCCCCCACGATGTGCTCAATGCCAAGCACCACGAAAAAGAGGCGGAGATTATCGCCCAGGCCGGGGAGAAGGGCCGGGTGACCATTGCCACCAACATGGCCGGTCGGGGGACGGATATAGTCCTGGGCGAAGAGGTTCGTGAGCTGGGCGGGCTGCACATCCTGGGCACTGAACGGCACGAGAGCCGGCGGATCGACAATCAGCTCCGCGGCCGGTCCGGTCGTCAGGGCGATCCCGGAAGCTCCCGCTTTTATCTGGCCCTGGACGATGATCTCCTGCGCCTGTTCGGATCGGACCGCATATCAGGGTTGATGAACAAAGTCGGAGTTGAAGAAGGACAAGCCATAGAAAATGCCATGATCTCCCGGGCCATAGAAAACGCCCAGCATCGGGTGGAAGAACACAACTTCAACATCCGCAAACAGCTCCTGGAATACGACGATGTCATGAACCAGCAGCGGGAGGTCATTTATACCCGGCGCAGGGAAATCATGACCATGAACGATCTGGAGTCCATGATCATGGGCTTTGTGGACGACTTGCTTGAGGACATCATGTCCCCGGCCCAGGGGCCCGGCAAGGAAGGCCTGGATCAGGAAACCGCTGCAGAAGTTCGCTCCCGCCTGGACGAAGTCTTTGCCCTGCAAAGGGTCATGCCTGACCGGAATCATCTGCCCGCAGTGGAAGAAGCCCGGAGCAAGGTGGAGGAGATCCTGGCCGCCCTGAAGGCCAATGCCGGAGAACATTATCAGGAGATTCTGCGCTACTTCCTGCTGGAAAATCTGGATCGTTTCTGGAAAGAGCACCTGCTGAACATGGATTATCTCAAGGAAGGCATCGGCCTGCGCGGGTATGGACAGAAAAACCCCAAGCAGGAATACAAGAAAGAGGGTTTTGAGCTCTTTCAGGAACTTTTATATTTGATCAAGGAAAACACCTTAAAGGCCCTGTGCCGGGTCAGGCTGCAGGAGGAGCCCAAGGAAGAGCTGCAGCATCAGGAACAACCAAGTGATCTGCAGTTCTCCGGTGCTGATGAAACCGCGGCCAGCACGAACCCCGAACCATTCAAGAGGGATAAACCCAAGGTGGGCAGAAATGACCCCTGCCCGTGCGGCAGCGGCAGGAAATATAAGAAATGCTGCGGGCGGTAATGGGATATGTTCAGATTTCAGGGCCGCCTCTGGC
>JBKHIL010000122.1:0-5692 GCA_046538645.1 Desulfovermiculus sp. | reverse complement strand
AAGTCCAGTGAAAACCTGCATTCACAAACTCCCACGCCTGTCATCAGTGTTCAGCTTTGCCTCCGGCAAATCTGAAATATTTTTTGCCCCAAAGCGGGCAAAAAAAGGAACATTTGCCGGTTGATCCATTATGAAACAGAGGGCTTAACCCCTCTGTTATTGCCCGGCCCGGATCATGCGAGTAAACCGGGATCAGACTCGTCACGCGAGACGCGTGACAATCCAGGATAAAGCCACTCTATTTGCTCTGGATTCCCGCTTGCGCGGGAATGACGATTAAGCGGTGCCTAGTTTCATACGAGTCCGCCTCTGGCGGGACCTCTGGCAAATCCGATCATCCCCGGTAGACAAAGGGGAACAGGATCAAAGCCAGGCCGGAAAACATAAGGTCAAAGGCCCCGGCCAAACGGAACCATCCCCAGGGACCGGACATTCCGCCTCCGTCCAGCGCATACCCCCCGAGATGAATTCCGGCCAGAAGCAGGGGGACAAGTAATGGAAAAAGAATGATGGTCATAAGGGAGTCCCGCCCGCTTTGCTCCGTACCCATGGCTCCCAGCAAGGCCCCCAGAAAAATCAGCCCGGCATCAACCAGAACCACTGTTCCGATCAGGACTGTTAAGGACTGTATGCTGAACAGATTAAAAAAGACAATGCAGGCCGGAACAAAAATAACCTGGACCAGGAGGAGCACAGTCCCGCCGGCCAGAACCTTGGCCGCCCAAACAGCCTGGACCGGAAACGGGGCCATGAGCAGACCTTCCCGGGCCTTGTTCACATCCTCCAGGGCATACAGGGCATTGAAAATAAGGATCTGGCAAAAACATGTGGCCAGCCAGAAGATGGCTGCCGCCCATTGACCCGAAATTCTCTCTTCTCCGGCTGCAGCCAGACTGAAGATAAAAATCAGCAGCAGCCCAAGGAGCAAGGCCTGAGCCAGACCAGATCCCCGCGTGAGAAGCAGACGAATATCTTTTCCGGCCAATACCGCAATCCGGGTCCACATCACATATCTTTCCCTGCACAGGAATGCATGTGCACACTGCGGCCGCCTACTTGGAGGACAAAATCAGCCAGATGCATTTCCGTCTCCGGAGTGTGGGTAATCCACACAACCGTGGCCCCTCTTTCTCCAGCCCGGCTCACCTCACTGCGCATTATGGCCTGAGAGGGATTATCCAGTCCTGCGGTCGGTTCATCCAGCAGGAGGACTTGAGGAGACAGGGAAAGCACCCTGGCCAGGCTCAATCTCTGGGCCATGCCGCGGGACAAGTGAGCGGCCGGTTCAAACAAAACAGCCTCCAGCCCTACCCTGTGCAATACCATCTCCAGGCGGTCCTGAGACCAGTCTTTTTTATACAGCCGGACCCAAAACTCAAGATTCTCCAGAACAGACAATCCGGGATATACATATGTTTCATGCCCCAGACCGGCTATTTCTCCGGGAAGCACATTGCGCTGGATATGTCCCTGGCGCGGAATGAGCACTCCGGCCAATAGTTTGAGCAAGGTTGTCTTTCCGCTCCCATTCGGCCCGGTGACCAGAATGATCTGCCCGGCCGGGATCTGAACCTGGATATGACACAGGACATCAAATGCCCCATAACCATAGCTCACATCCTGCAGGTCAAAGACGACATCCCGGCTCACAGAAACACTCCCTTCCCGGAAAATACTGTCCTCATGCCCATTTGAATGAAAATATTGGGTGCAGTTCTTAAGTAGAACGCGGTTGCCCTCAACCGCTGTCAATTTCTTCTCAAAGGCACACGGATCATGAAGGGAGAAGCACCCAGGTTGCGGGCCAAGCCTGCTTTTGGAATCGACGCGGCCCTAGAGCTCATTGGCGACAGAAGCCTTGGAGTATTTTTCACGCTGCACAGCCAAGAGCCCGGCCAGACACATGATCGTCCCCCCGATCCAGATCCAGTTCACTCCGGGATTGATTCTGACCTGCACCCTGATCTGCTGGTCCTGATCAAATCCAAGCAAGGTGGCATACAACTCATCCCCGAGCCCGGGATGAACCGAGGCCTCGGCAAAAGGCTGATCAAACTTATTGTAAAGCCGTCGTTCCGGCCTCAGGCGGCCCAGGCTCTGTCCATTTTTTTCCACATCCAGGCTGGCCTTATAGGACTCCATGCGCTGGGTCCTGTCCGTGTCCAGGGATGTATAGGTAAAGGTGTATTCTCCAAGCCTCAGCTCCTCTCCGGGAGCCAGGACTGCATCCTTTTCCTGCTTATACGGCCCGGAGAGAGCGATACCCAGAGCCAGAATCCCCAGTCCCAGGTGTATGCCCATAATGCCCCACTTGGACCTGCTCTTTCGAATCCTGGTCCTGAACATACAAATCCCGAGCAGAGAGATCACCGCCATCAGGGCAAAAGCGGCTGTAATCAGAGGCAGGAAATCCCGGATACCCAGGACCCAGATCAGGACAGCCAGGAATATAGTTCCAGCCAGCACAGCAACCAAAACCTTTGTGTCCCGCTTCCAGGTTGTCCATCCCAGCCATGGGCATATCGGTAGAGCAATGATGGCCAGGGCAAAAAAGGGCAGACAGACCCGGTTATAAAAATCAGCCCCGACCCCGATACTCTCTGCGCTCCAGATCCTGCCCACCAGAGGCCAGAGGGTCCCCAGGCCAATCACTGCCGCCAGTATGAGCAACAGCCAGGTGAGGAAAACAATGCCCCCCTGCTGACTGGCCAGAGAAGGCACGTGACGAGTGAGCTCTGTTCTGGTCCCCAGACTGCTCACTATCAGGAACAAGGCCCCGAATCCCATGGCCCAAATCAAATGCCAGCCCACTCCCTGGGCTCCAAAGGCGTGCAGGGAATCAAGCATCCCGCTGCGGGTAACAAAGGTGGCCAGGAGGCAGAAGATAAGACTCAAACCGGCCAGAACGACATTGGTCCGTCCCAGGGCCCGGGCCTTGCGGCCGACAATTGCCGTATGCACAAAGGCACTGCTGGCCAGCCAGGGAATAAGTGAGGCGTTTTCCACAGGATCCCAGGCCCAGTATCCTCCCCATCCCAGCTCCATATACGACCACCAGGCCCCGAGGACAATCCCGGCCGTCAAAAAGGTCCAGGCAATGAGTGTCCAGTTTCTGACCCGCTCCAGCCAGGCATCGTCTCTGGCCAGGACTGTCCCCAGTCCTGCCGCCGCCGGAACAGTCAATCCGGCATAGCCGATAAACAGTAATGGGGGATGAAATATCATTCCTGGATGTTGAAGCAGGGGATTGAGGCCGCTGCCGTCACTTGGAGCTGGGGAAAGCTGTATAAGCGGGTTGCTGACAGTGGTGGCCACGAGTAGAAAAAAAACCTGAACCAGGGAATAGATAAGCCAGAAGGAGCATTTATTGCTCTCAGGCATGTCCCTGCCGGTCCTTGATATGGCCCACAAAAAGCCGAACAAGGCAATGATCAGGGTCCAAAACAGGAAAGAGCCTTCCTGACCGGCCCAAAATGCGGTCAGGGAATAGGTCCAGGGCAACAGGGAATCAGTATAATCAG
Source organism: Desulfovermiculus sp. (assembly GCA_046538645.1). Taxonomy (GTDB): domain Bacteria; phylum Desulfobacterota; class Desulfovibrionia; order Desulfovibrionales; family Desulfothermaceae; genus Desulfovermiculus. The sequence goes on along the minus strand of JBKHIL010000122.1, from coordinate 2,171 downwards.
CCACCAACATGAAGGAAAAATCATGCCTCAGGAGAGCTATGCTCAAAATCAGGGAGGGGATAAGGAGAAGACACAAGAGTATTCCCTGTATCCAGGGCATATATCGAATTCCCCCAGTCCTGCCCTGCCAGAGCATGCGAGCAATCCAGGCGCAGACGAACACGCTCAAGGCCATCGCGGCCAGCAAGCTGTAAAATCCTATGCTATGTGCCATGAAAATCCGCTATTGTTGATCACTTCAATCTACTTGGTGTATTTGGACGGACATTTTGTCATCAGGGTATAGGCAGTAAACGAAGCATCCGAAGGATGCGCACTGCCCTCAACAATGACTTCCACCCCCGGACGGAAGGTATCAGGCACTGCTCCGTGGTAGCTGACCTCTATAGACTGGTCCGGATTGTCCTTGTCAGCCAGAAGAAATGACACCCCAATCGCATCTTTCTCCTGTTGCAGTCCTTCTTCCTTGACCGTGCCGAAAAGCCTGGCCTGATCCATATTGCCAAGCCCCTTGGCCAGGGCTTCAGAGACATTCAAAAAGTATACCTTGTCCTTGCTCACTCCGCTGATCACCAGCCCGGCCAGCCCCGCAGCCAAAAGGGCGAAGGCCAGTATATACATAATGCGATGACCCGATTTTCCGGCCATGTGCACACCTCCCATGATTACGACCTGTCAGCGGCATTTTGTACCCGCTGCCTCTTGCGCCGGGCCAAATCCCGCATGTCCGCCACCTGATCCGTCTCATCCATGATCTCGTTGCCCAGGATCTCTTCCAGGATATCCTCCAGGGTAATGACCCCGGCCAAACCGCCGTATTCATCCAGGACAACGGCCAAATGCAGCCTGGACTCCAGAAAGATGACCAACACCCGGTCCAGGGTCATGGATTCCAGGACAAAATGAACCGACTTCATAAGCTCGCTCAGCTTCTTATCATGCTGGTCTTGAGCCAGGGCCTGCAGGACCTCCCGCCTGTAGACCAAGCCGACAATATCCTCCGGGTCCTCGTTGTCATAGACCGGCACCCGGCTGTGAGGCCATAAATGCTGTCCATCCCAAACCTCGGCCACAGTACTCTGGCAGGGCAGAGAGAAGATGACCGTGCGCGGGGTCATGACCTGACGTACAGTTCGTTTATCCAGGGCCAGGATATTTTGAATGGACAGTTCTTCAAACCTCTTGAGCACTCCGCTTTTTCGGGTCAGACTGGCCAGAGCCAGAAGATCTTCTTCCGAATGCTCCGGGCCTTGCTTGTTGCGTCCAATGAAATACACCAGCAGGCTGATGGCCTTGATGACCGGCTTCATGCTTATGACCAGAATTTGCAATGGCCTGGCCATCAACACCGATAAGCCCCTGTTATAGATCACTCCAATGGTCTTGGGAATGATTTCGGATAAGATGAGGATAAGCAGGGTGAAAACGACCGAAAAAAGCAGAAGGGAGTCTGAACCAAAGACAGCTGCCGCAGATGCTCCGGCCACAGAAGCCCCTACTGTATGGGCCACTGTATTCAAAGTCAAAATGGCGGTAATAGGCTCATCCACATTCTCCCGCAGCCTGAACAGCACCTTTCCCGCCTTGCTTCCCGACTGGCGCAAGGTTTCGATATAGCTCCAGCTGACGGAATAAAGCACTGCTTCAACCAGGGAACACAGGAATGAGATGCCCAGTGCGAGGGTCACCGCTGTAATAAGTGTGAACATAAATAGGGGAGAAAAACGTAGAAATAAGGCCTGAAGCGGTTCTTGTAACCGTCCTTCAGGCCGTGGCCGCGTCCTGTGACCTCAATATACCAGAAGCCCACTCAGGGTGCAACAAGCCCCCCGCCCTTCTTTACTTTCCGGCCGCCTCTTGCTAGGGCTGAGCAGCACAGCCTCGTATGAAAATATGTCGGATTTGCCGGAGGCAAAGCTGACACGGGAATTTCGGCCTATGCCTTCAGCCCCAATTATTACCAATATCCTCCTGGACCGGGACGGGACAATCATCTTTGACCGCCACTATCTGGCCGACCCCCAAGGAATCTGTCTGCTGCCAGGGGCTGTGGAAGGCCTTCAGGCCCTGACCAGTGCGGGTCTCCGCTTATTTCTGGTCACTAATCAGTCCGGCATAGGCCGGGGATATTTTACTTTGCAGGATTTTGACCGGGTTCAGGCCAGGCTGTA
>JBKHIL010000121.1:0-5728 GCA_046538645.1 Desulfovermiculus sp. | reverse complement strand
AAAAAAGATTGACGTTTAGTATTGCTAAACATGTTTATTTTACCCCTCACATCAGGTGCTGGGTCATGGTGGAAGTATTGTTTATAAAGCGCAACATGTGTGTACTTTCGTTTCTCTCGCTTTAAGGCCTCAAGCGGGGCATTATTGCGGGGTTTGAAGGCGGGAAATTTTCAGAAGACAGCCAGTTTCGTCATGGCTGGAAATGATAGAGGCTGGGAAGTGTGGCTGAGCTTGGATGCAGCTATTATCTCCCCTCCTGCCCTGCCCTTTACCGGCTTTAAGTCCAGACGCCAAGTTCCTGCAATGCAGACGCAAGCCTGGCGCATTCATTTTGCATACTGTGGGAATTGATCTTTTGGCGCCCAAGGGTGTATGGTTGACCGTAATATACAGTACACCGCGCCCCTGGCAGAGGAAGCTGAAATTTATCCCAGGCCTTCTGAAAACGTTTTACCGGGTGCATGTGCACCCTAACCGGCACCACGGGCAGGCCTGATTTCGCCGCCAGATACACTGCGCCCTCTTTGACCTCATGCCTTGGACCGCGCGGGCCATCCACTGTAAGGACTGCATCCGCCTGTGTGCGCCGCATATGCTCAAGCACCTGGCGCACAGCCTGCATCCCGTTTCGGCTGCTTGAGCCGCGGGCCAGTTGGTATCCAAGACGGGATAATACCTGGGCCAGGATCTCGCCGTCCTGACTGGAGCTGACCACGGCTATGATGTCTTCATGGCGATGCAGGTAACTGGGGAAAAAAAGCTCATCATGCCAGAGGGCGAATATGACCGGCCCTTGTAATCTGGCCTGTTGCACAGGACCGAACCCTATTCGGGTATACCGCAAGGTCCGGCTCCAGAACCGGAAAGCCAATGTCAGGCAGGTATAGGCAAAGCGAGTGTGAAAAACCATGAATCTGTCCTTAAGCAGTTCTGAAAGCAGAAGAGAGGAAGACCATGCCTCAGACTGAACTGATAAAAGCCATGCAGGATGCTCGTTTTTATCCCCAGCCGGAACAATCTGTTGATTTCATCCAAACCCACATTTCCTGTCTTTTTTTAACGTCCAGGGATGTTTATAAACTAAAAAAACCTGTAAATCTAGGGTTTTTAGATTTTTCCACCCTGGATAAGAGACTTTTCTACTGCCAGGAGGAAGTCAGGCTGAACACCAGGCTGGCTCCGACAGTCTATCAGGGGGTGCTCCCGGTCAGCCAGAATAATAGCGGTCAGTTTTTTTTAGGCCAACAAGAGGATGCCCGGATTGTGGACTATGTGGTCCACATGCGCAGACTGTCCGAAGACTCCATGTTCCCGGTCCTGCTGCGGCAAGGCCGGGTTGATGAGCATTTGCTCCAGGAACTGGCCGATCTGTTGGCCGACTTTCATGCCCAAGCCCGGGCGGTCCCCCGGGAAAGTGAACTCGGCTCCCTGTCCCTTATTCGCCGCAACATAGAAGAAAACTTTGAACAGACCGAGATGCTCAAAAACAGGGCCATCTCAGCCAGGCGACACCGGGTCATGCGTCAGGTCATGCTCTGGAGCCTGAACCGGCAGCAGGATCTCTACTCTTTGCGCCATGCCCGGGGGAAAACCCGGGAATGCCATGGTGACTTGCGCATGGAACACCTCTGCCTGTTTGAAGGTCAGCTTATAGCCTTTGATTGCATTGAATTCAATGAGCGGTTCCGGTTTATTGATACAGCCGCCGATCTGTCCTTTCTGCTCATGGATATGGAGTTTCACGGCTATTGGAAACAGGCTGACACCCTCCTCCATGCCTATGTGCACTCCTCTGGTGATCATGATCTGCTTTTGGTGGTCAATATGTACAAGGCCTATTACGCCTTAACCCGGGGGAAGGTCTTTGGCATTGAGAGCACTGAACAGGAATTCAGCCCCCAGGAACGTCGCCAGGCATTGGATATGTCTTCCAAGTTCCTGGATTTGGCCTGGTCCTATGCAGTCAAGCTGCAAACTCCCGCCTTGATCATTCTCTGCGGCCTGATGGGAACGGGGAAAAGTGAAGTGGCCCGCTCACTCAGTCGTCAGCTCGGAGCGGAAGTGCTGCGCAGCGACGTGGTACGCAAGGCACTGCACGGCCTTGATCCGCAGCAGAAACAACTTAATGATTACGGGCAGGGGCTCTACAGTGGTGAAGCGACTCAAGCCACATACCAGGCCCTTGGAGAGCAGGCGGGCGAATTGCTGAAGCAAGGCCGATCGGTCATCCTTGATGCTTCCTTTGGTCGCCGCGAGCACAGGGAGCTGGCCTGCGCCCTGGCGAAGGAGCTGAACCTTCGCTGCATCCTTCTTGAGTGCGTGTGTCCGGACGATGTCCTGGTCCAGCGCCTGGAAAAGCGGCTGGCCACATCTGCAGACGCATCTGACGGCCGCACTTCACTGCTTAAATCTCAAAAGGCCGACTTCCAGCCGGTCACTGAGCTGGATCCATCACAACATGTGGTCCTGGACACGGCCCATGACCTGGAGCAGGTTGAGGAATTGGCTGTGGAAGCTGTCCTTGAGGCCTTGCGCCGGCAGGAATACACATAAAAAAAATCCCGCCGGCTGTACCGGCGGGATTTGAGACTGTATATATCTTCAAGCCATTTTAGAACAGACCGCTCACCTTGCCGGTATCAGTATCCACATCCACCTTGGTGTACGCCGGATTGGAGCCTGTACCAGGCATCAGGCTGATAGTTCCGGCGCAGGGGCACAGGAACTTGGCGCCGGAATAGATGAGCACGTCCCGAATGGGCAGGGTCCACCCCTTGGGAACGCCCTTTAGGGTCGGGTCGTGGCTCAGGCTGAGATGGGTCTTGACCATCATGGTCGCAAAGTCGGCGTATTTGGGGTCGTCTTCCAGCATCTTGGCCTTTTTCTCTGCATCCGGAGTCCAGGACGCTCCGTCCGCTCCATAGACCTCCTTGGCGATCTTGTCCACCCGGTCCCGAAGCTTCATTTCCAGAGGATAGAGGAATTCAAAATTGGATTCGTCTTCACAGGCGTCGATAACTGCATCTGCCAGTTCCAGGGCTCCGTCACCGCCATCGGCCCAGTGGGTGGACTTGGCGCAGCGGGCACCGGCAGCTTCTGCCGCTTTGCGCACGGCCTCTATCTCTGCCGGGGTGTCGGTATGAAAGCAGTTGATGCATACCACCGGGTTCATGCCCGACTTGCGGATGACATTGATCAAATGAACCATATTCTCAATGCCCTTTTCCACCAGTCCCACGTTTTCTTTGGTGTACTCTTCAGGCAGAGGCAAACCCGGCACCACCCTGGGGCCGCCGCCGTGCATCTTCAGGGCCCGGATGGTGGTGGTCAGGACCGAGACATGAGGCTTGAGCCCGCTGTTGCGGCACTTTACGTTCCAGAACTTTTCAAATCCGATGTCGGCTGCAAAACCAGATTCCGTGACATGATAGTCAAAGAGCTTCAGACCCACCCGGTCGGAAACAATGGAGGACTGCCCCACTGCTATGTTGGCAAAAGGTCCGGCGTGGACCATGCACGGCTGATACTCGGCAGTGCACATCAGGGTGGGATTGATGGTGTTGCGCATCCAGGCGGTCATGGCGTTGCCCACCTTGAGATCGCCAGTGGTTACCGGATTACCGTGCTTGTCAAAGGCCAGAGTGATCTCATTGAGCCTTTTCTTCATATCCGCCAGATCCTTGGCGATGGATAAAATGGCCATGCATTCGGAGCTCACAGCAATGCCGAACTTGGATTCCATGGTGAAGCCGTCCATGCGTCCGCCCAGGCCGATGATGATGTTGCGCAGGGACTGGGCGCAGTAATCGATAATCCACCCCATTTCCACCCGCTTGGGGTCGATATTCAAGGCCGGGATGCCTGAAAGCTGCTCAATCTTTTCCGGGGTGTAGTTCCTCTCGTGCTGCATCCTGGAGGTCAGCGCGACCATGGCCAGGTTGTGCGCATTCATGATGTCGTTGATATCTCCGGTCAAACCCAGAGAAAATTCGGTCATGGGAATGAGGATGGCATTTCCGCCGCCAGCGGCTGTTCCCTTCACATTCATGGTCGGGCCTCCCGAAGGCTGCCGCAGCGCTCCGCCAACATTTTTTCCGCGTTTACCTAATCCTTCCATGAGCCCGACCGAGGTCGTGCTCTTGCCTTCACCAAGAGGTGTGGGGGTTATTGCTGTAACCTCGATGTACTTGCCGTCAGGCTTGTCCTTATACCGATCCATGATTTTCAAGAAATCAAGCTTGGACAGCCGTCCCATAGCCAGCATCTCATCCTTTTCCAGGCCCAGCTTTTCCCGCCACTCATCAGGCATGGGCATATTTTCTTCCGCCGCCTCAGAGATCTGCCAGTCCTGCATTTTGGTTGCATCATAAGCCATCTCGTCTCACTCCTTTGTTAGTGATTGAGCGGAACAGGGATCTTTGTCCCCAAACTTGTGGTCACGACGAAAAATAGTGGTTGCTTGTCCGAAGCGCTTACAGAAAGGGCTGAACTTGACTACATAAAGGTTCGAAAACGAAATGACAATTGCAAAAGTTTTAATTCATGTCAATATGATAGAGGTATAAATGCACGGTCATTTGGTTCTCACGAAAAACTTCATCGATAACAAATAAATAAACTTTATCCCTGGACAAACTTTTTCAAATAATGGCATTTTCAAAATCTTGGCTCGCGAGTGCTTGCCTTGGTACAAAAACGAATTGTTCATGACTGGCAAACAAAGTTCGGACAATCCCATCCTGTTGGCAGTGAAGAACTCAAAAGAACCAATGAGATAAAAATGGCAGCGCCAACCTCGGCCACGCTTCCTAAACCAAATCGCGGGGTATCCGCTCATCCCAACTGCGGCTGAAGACCCGGCTGTCCCCTTCAAAAGCATCCAGATCGGCCCGGATATGGAAATGGGTCGGGCTCGAAGTGAGCAGGGTCCGGGCCTTTGTTGTCACCTCCCAGGCACCGCGCTTGAAGCTGCGTTCCCATTTGGTCTCTCCACGCAGGGAATTATAGTCGTCGTCGCAAAAGACATAGTTCTCAATTACTTTACTGGCCACTTCCAGATCTATGTCTTCGATCCGAAAAACGCCTTCATCGTTAATCACTTCCAGCCGGGATTCGTCTCTGGCCAGATCCCGGATCACCGTCCACGACTGGCGGGTGGGCTGGATCAAGGTTTTGTTCAAGGGCGGCGCCCCTTCCGGAGGTGCAAAGGGCCGCACCTCCCTATCTTTGGGATTTTGCGGTCGAACCGGCAGGATCAGACGGCTTGTTTTGCGATAAACCGTGAGCCTGGCCGGAGCCGGGGACGGCCAGGCCAGCGGCCAGTATACAGTGGAGATGGCCAGGCGGATGCGGTTTCCAGCCGGAAAGCGCTGGGCGATGTCATTCATCTGGATCCTGATTCGGTATCGCCTGCCCGGCTCCAATGGTTCTGGATGCTCATGGCTGTCTCTGTGAGTCAGATTAAGAAGCCCATAGGTCACCCGGGTGGCCTTGTCGTCGGGAAGGATATCCGAGAGGCGGACCGCAAGCATGGCTACCGGACGGTTTGATGAGAGGTCAAGCTCCACCACCGGCGGACCAAGAATCTCAACTTCCTCTTCCAGCACGTTGGAATCAAAGGTCAGGGCCCCGCCGTCTTCGTCTCGCTGATCGTGGGGAAGATCCGGGGGCGCACTGTAGGAACACCATTTCCCGGCAAACAGGCCGACGCTCAATGGAGATTGAACAG
>JBKHIL010000120.1:0-5736 GCA_046538645.1 Desulfovermiculus sp. | reverse complement strand
TTTTTGAGCTGCAAAATACTTCGCTATTCTTCCCGGCCGAGAATGAAATCTTCCGTCTTTTGCCAGGCTGTATCGTCATTGTACTGCACTGGAGGATGTTTCATGAAATAAGATGACGGACCGAGCAGCGGTCCGCCCTGACCGCGTTCAAGGGCCACCTTGATACACCGGATGGCGTCAATACCGCAACCGGCTGAATTTGGCGAGTCTTCAACCGACAGGCGCAACTCCAGATTGATGCCCACGTCCCCAAAGAGCTTTCCGTCCATGCGGATGAAAGCAAGTTTATTGTCTTTTTGCCAGGCTACATAGTCACTGGGCCCGACGTGGATGTCATCATCATCCAGACGCTTTCCTGCAACTGCCTGCACCGCCTCTGTCTTGGAGGTCTTTTTGGAAATCAGCCGGTTTCTGTTGAGCATGTTTAAAAAGTCAGTATTCCCACCGGTATTGAGCTGGTAAGTACGCTGCAGAGGTACTCCACGGCGCCGGAAAAGATCGGTCAACACCCGATGAACGATGGTTGCTCCCATTTGGGACTTGATGTCATCGCCGATGATTGGAACATTTTTTTCTGTAAACCTCCTGGCCCATTCCGGATCGCTGGCAATAAACACCGGCATATTGTTGACAAATCCGATACCGGCCTCCAGGGCGCACTGGGCATAAAACTTGACCGCCTGTTCCGATCCCACCGGCAGATAATTGAGCAGCATCTCAGCACCGCTCTCTTTTAAATGGGCCACAACTTCATCCTTATCCGGTTCCGGCTCATCTGCCGGCACAAAGGTATTATGTTCTTTGTAGCCCTGCATGTGCTCTGAAAAACCGTCCAGTATCCGCCCCATGCGGACACTCACCCCGTGATGGGGTACCTGGGGGAAAAAAGTCTGGGTACAATTGGGGGGAGCAAAAATAGCTTCTGAAATGTCCCGACCCACCTTGCGTTTGTCGATATCAATAGCCGCGACGACCTGAATATCACTTGGTTTGTATCCCCCTATTTCCCAATGCATAATTCCGATGGCATCCTCAGGGGTCTTGTCCATATAATAATAGAATCCTTGAATAAGGGAGCTTGCGCAATTGCCAACCCCGGCAATAGCCACTTTGATTTTTTGCATGCTCGAACTCCTTTCCACTCCATGTCAGAACGTACAGACAATCATATGGACCACTCGCCTCGTACCAAAAGACTTCACTGCCTCACCCCGGAGCCATCAAAATGAAGCATTCATCTTCAGACTCCTTGCTAGACTTCAGACCGCATATTGGTTACAAATAATAATCAAGGACGCAGGCTCATTGCGGACTGTACACATCGGTTTGATTAAACTCAGGATTTGGTATCAGAAACATTGTCAAAACTCAATTGAATTATGTCAGGTTATTTTCAACCCCAAGCAAAGGAGGTCACATGACAGATCTGATCCAGGCCATCAAGGAAAGGCGAACAGTACGCAAATTTGAAGAACAACCCCTGAGTAACGACCAGGTGCAAACCCTCCTGGAAGCAGTACGCTGGGCCGAATCCTGGGCCAATACGCAATGTTGGGAGATCATTGTAATCAAAGACGAGCAGATCAAGACCCAGCTTCAGGACACCATGGCCAAAGGAAATCCGGGAGCAAAAGCAGTGGTCCAGGCACCTGTCCTTTTTGGTGTATGCGCCAAGCTTCAAACCTCAGGATATTATAAGGGGCAGGCCCCAACCAAATTCGGAGACTGGTACATGTTTGATCTCGGCCTGGCCTGCCAGAACTTGAGTCTGGCTGCTCATGCCATGGGCTTGGGATCTGTCATTCTCGGTCTCTTTGATCACGATCAAGCAGCCAAGGTGCTCAACGTGCCTGAAGGATTTGAACTGGTCACCCTGATCCCTGTGGGTGTTCCTGCCAAGATACCTTCCGCTCCCAATCGCCGGGAGATCAGCGAGTTCACCCACTGGGATACGTTCTAATTCAGCTTTGTCTTTGACAAATCTGAATTATTTTTTGCCCAACGGGGCAAAAAAAGAAGAAATTTGCCAGAGTCAAAGCTCGCAGTGAGATTTCGGCACTGCCAGAGGCATTGCCGAAATCTCACTGCCTGAGCACCGACCTTGGTTTGCTCCCCTCCTGTGGTCCGATGATTCCGTCCCGCTCCATTTGTTCTATAAATCTGGCCGCCCGGTTGAATCCAATCCGCATCTGGCGCTGAATCATGGAAATAGAGGCCTTGCCGCTGTTCATCACTGACTGCACAGCTTCCTCATACAGAGGATCCTGACTGATATCGTCGGCCATTCCATTGCCGTTTGCCCCGTGCTGCTCCTGACGCCACTGAGTAAGATCAACCTGCTCCGGAACCGGCTGCTTGTACTTCCAGAAGTCAATCACTGCATTGATCTCATTATCACTTATAAAAGCGCCGTGAATACGTTCCATCCGCCCGGCGCTGGACTTAAAGAGCATATCTCCCTTGCCCAGCAGATATTCCGCACCGCCGCTGTCCAGTATAGTCCGTGAATCGTGCCGGGAGCTGACCTGAAAAGCGATTCTGGCCGGGAAATTGGCCTTGATCAGCCCGGTGACCACATCCACTGATGGCCTCTGGGTGGCGATAATCAAATGCAGTCCAGCTGCACGGGCCAACTGGGCCAGGCGGACAATGCTTGCTTCAGCCTCCTTGCCGGCAGTAAACATCAGATCAGCCAGCTCATCGATGATGATGACTAAAAGAGGCATAGGCTCCAGATCCTGCATTTCCTCGGGGAGCTCATTGCCCATCTTGGCCAGTTTGGCATTATAAGCTTCGATATTGCGCACACTGAGTCTGGCCATGGCCTGGTAGCGGCGGTCCATCTCATGTACGGCCCATTCCAGGGCTGTCTTGGCCATATCCATTTCCGTAACAACAGGATGAATCAGGTGGGGCAGATCCCCGTACGGAGCCATTTCGATCCGCTTGGGGTCGATAAGCATGAGCTTCATGTCCTGGGGAGAGTTGGTGAACAGAAAACTGGTCAGAATACTGTTCAGGCACACGCTTTTTCCTGCCCCTGTGGCTCCGGCAACCAGCAGGTGCGGCATCTGGGCCAGGGACTCTACCCTGGCCTGACCTTGAATATCCTGGCCCAGGGCCATAGTCAGTTTTTGCCGGGACCTTTGAAACGCCCTTGACTCAATAACTGACCGGAAAAAGACCGTTCTCCGGTTCCGGTTCGGAATTTCAACTCCTACCATATCCTTGCCAGGGATAGGAGCCTCTATACGGACAGCTGATGCCTTCAGGGCCAGGGCCAGGTCGTCATTGAGATTGGCGATACGGCTGATCTTGACCCCTGGTGCCGGACGAAACTCGATCATGCTGACCACCGGCCCGGACAGGGTTTCCACCACTGTGCCCTGCACCCCGAATTCTCCAAGGCAGGAGGCGAGCTTATCAGCTGTTCCCTTCAGATCTTCCTGTGTGAACTCTTCCTGGTCCGAAATCGAGTCCAGAAGATCAGGGGGCGGAAAGTTGTACGCAGAACTCAAGCTCTTGACAGGCGGGGACTTGGCTGGACTCTGGGTTTGTTCAGGCTGACTCGATTTCGGTTGCCTGACCTTGGCCAGATCTTGTTTTTTGGTCGCATTGCTTTTCCCAGACTTTTTCTGACCAGCTGCCGGTTTTTGTTGCACACCTTGAGAGACGTCTGGTCGCAACCTGAACAGGCGAGCTTGCAAAGCATTCATCCAGCCCAAAAAGACCAGAAAAGGCCTGAACACTAATCGAATTCCATGCAGGACTCCACGGGCCAGAGAGGGCCAGGAGATATGAAATGCCGTCTGAAGTCCCAGCAAGGATAGAAAGGACCAGAGCACAATGCTTCCCCCGGTATGGAGGTAACGTATACTGAGCTGCAAAAGCCCGGACCCGAGGTATCCGCCTCCAGCCGCATCTTTGATCTGATATCCGGTGTGGACGTTCAGGACCTCAAGGCCTGCGTGCAGGCACAAAAGGATCAACACCAGTCCGGGCCATCTGGTCCATTCCAGAGAACTGGCTGGCCGGAGGAGAACGTAGGCTGCATATGCTGTCAGCAGGGGCACGATCCAGGCCCCGATCCCAAAGAGTTCAACCAGAAAGCCGGCCAGAAACGCCCCTATCACCCCTCCGGAATTGTGCACGGCCTCCAGATCGGATGCCGTCCGGCTCAAGGATGGATCCTGGGCCGAATATGTGGCCAGACTCAAGATCAGGAAGATGGTAGTACAGGCCAGGACCAACGCACTTATCTCCCTGACGAGTTTATTGCCGTCTATTGTGAGCATGAGATATTTAGCACCCGGGGATTTTTTTTGATCAGAGTCAGGATTTACTGGCGTCCGAGATATTCGCCGGTTCGGGTGTCCACCTTGACCTTATCCCCAGTCTCGATAAACAGAGGAACGCTGATTGTGATTCCGCTTTCCAGGGTGGCTGATTTGCTGGCTCCGCTGACCGTATCGCCCTTGATTCCGGGCTCGGTGTCAGTCACGCGCATAACCACAGACGGAGCCAGCTGCAGGTCTATAACCTTGCCGTTATAAGTGAGCACCTTGACTTCCTGGCCATCGGTCAAAAACCCGCCTTTGCCTTTCAGGATATCTGCGTCCACCTCCACCTGCTCATACGATTCCATATCCATAAAGATAAAATGATCGCTGTCTCGATATAAGAATTGCATATCCTTGGCCATCAGGTCCGGCTTGTTGATTTTCTCTCCGGAGCGGAAGGTATGGTCCATGACTGCCCCGGTCATGAGATTGCGCAGCTTGGTCTTGATATGGGCGCCTCCCCGGCCCACCTTTGAATGCTCAAAATTCAAGACCTCGTATGGATATCCGTCCAGCTCAATTTTCAAGCCGTTGCGGATGTCGGAAGTATTGTACATGAAAACATCCTCCTCCGAGCAGACATTGTATTGCACAGGTTCCAGCTATTGTTGGTCCTTGTTCTGAAAATGCTCAAGCAGGGCCAAAACAGCCATTGCATATCCCATTAATCCAAAGCCGGCAATCACTCCCAGAGATGAGGGGGCAATAAGACTCTGGTGCCGGATTGTTTCCGGCCGGGCCCAGACATTGCTGAGATGAACTTCCACACAGGGAATATCTATCCAGGCCAGGCAATCGGCCAGGGCCAGACTTGTATGGGTATAGGCCCCTGCGTTGAGAACAATTCCGTCTTTCGCATTTTTCCAGGCCTGCTCAAGACGATCGATCAAGGCACCCTGACTGTTTTTCTGATCTATTTCCCAGGTCAAGAGCCCGGTCCTGGATGGACCCAGACATTTGGTGATCAGATCAGGGAGATCATCTATTGAATTGTGGCCATAAATGTGCGGCTCTCTGCGGCCCAACTGCCCGAGGTTGGGGCCATTGAGAATCAGGATTGAATATCTGTGCATACGCCTCCATCATTTTTATTATCTGTTTGATTTGCCCTTCATCTGGCTCTGTAGAGATTCTCAGTTTCTGCTGGCCTGTTACTTACCCGACAGTCAAAAGTTCTCCGATAACTAGCTGTTTTTAATAACAATATTCAATATTCAGTCTGGAAGTCGTCAATCATTCTTAACTCTTTGATTTTATTTTTCAACCGTGAACCATGAACCTGCAACTTTGATCTATTAAGTTACTTTGTTTCAGCTGGCAAAGGCCTTTCCTGAACCGAAGTTTGCTGGCTGGATCTCGGCTTGGGCTCCACAACCACCTCCTCCACGCTGTTTTC
>JBKHIL010000119.1:0-5749 GCA_046538645.1 Desulfovermiculus sp. | reverse complement strand
CAGAGATGGCAGATTCCGGCGACTTGTTTTAGTTCCAGGACAAAAAGGATGCCATATCCGGGCTGGTCCAGGTTTCCGGCCTGGATGATGGCCTCCTGGACCTGGTTGGTGATATCCTGAGGCACGATGGTCAGGATGATCTCCTTTTCCGGCTCAATGGGGATACCGAACAGGGTCTTGTTTTCCCGGATGCCGGTCCCCCGGCCGTAGACAATGGTCCCGCCTTCGGCCCCGGCATTTTTGGAGGCCTTGATGATAGGCTCGGAGGAGTTCTTATTCACAACTGTGACGATGAGATCAAATTTATCCATGTTCGTTTTGTCTCCTCTTGGACTTCAGGGTCAGAAGCATACCCACAGCCATGACCGATAGTATGGGAGCCAGGGCCACCAGGGCGATGAGTCCGAATCCGTCCTGGACTGCGTTTCTGCCCTCCATGGCATCGGCCAGGCCCAAAGCAATGGCCATGACAAAGGTGACGGTCATAGGCCCGGTGGCCACCCCTCCGGCGTCAAAGGCAATGGAGATAAAGGCCTGGTCGCAAAAGATCATCATGATCAGGGCCAGGAGATAGCCGGGAATGAGGACGTAGTATATGGAAAAGCCGAAAATGATCTTGCCCATGCCCAGGCCGACAAAGACTCCGACGCCCAGGGAGAGGGTAATGAGAATAAATTTCTGTTGCAAGCTCCCTGCCGAGGCCTTCTCCACGTTGTAGCTTAAGATGCGCACCGCGGGTTCGGCCACAGTGGCGACCACTCCCAGGATAAAGCCGATGGGAATCAGGATCCACAGGTGGTCGAACCCGCTCATGATGTTCCCCATGCTTGATCCCACAGGCATGAAACCCACCTTGACTCCCTGCAGGAACAGGGCCAGCCCGGCTATAGCCAGTCCAACCCCTTTGAAGAGATTGATCACATATTGACGGGGGAGCTTCAAAAATACGACTTGGAAAAAAATAAAGAACACGAGCAGAGGACCTATGGCCAGAAGGACCTCGGCCAGGACATGCCTGAAATCCAAAAACTGTAGTATGAGGTCGATCATGAGTAGATTATCCCTAAAATCATGACGCTGAGCACAGGCCCAATGGAAGCCAGGCCGATGAGCCCGAATCCATCGCTGTATGATGAGCGCCCACCCAGGACAGCGGTGACCCCCAGTCCCAGGGCCAGAATAAAGGGCACAGTGATCGGTCCGGTGGTCACCCCTCCGGCGTCAAAGGATACGGGGACGAAATCCGGGGGCGTAAAAAAGGACAGAAGCAGAATCAGGCAGTAGCCGGCGGCCAGAATATAGGCAATTGGTACATTGAGCACTATGCGCAGCATGGCCAGGGAGACAAAAATGGCCACGCCAAAGGCCACGCAAAGAACCAGGACGTATTTTGAGACCATTCCATGGGAAGCAGTGTCCACATATCCGGACAGAACCCAGACATCAGGCTCAGCCATGGTGACAGCAAACCCCAAAATGAAAGCGAAAACAAGTAAGAAAATGACTGATCCTCGCTTGGGCAGTTCAGCCCCGATGGCCTCGCCCATGGGCAATAAACCGATCTTGACCCCTTGCAAAAAGAGCAAAAGCCCGGTCATAACCAGCAAAACTCCAAACCCAAAGCGGGCAAACTCTACCCAAGGCATGGAGATGAGAAAGACCTGGAGCAGGATGACCACTGCAGTAATGGGAAGCACAGCCTGCACAACGTCAAGGAATTCTTTCTTCAAGTCGCTCATATAAACCTATGCTATCCACAAAAATTGGACATTTCAATACTGCATTTTTGGTGTGCAATCCGGCCAGGAATTGACATTCGCTATTTGACTAAGTAGCTTAGTCAAGAAGGGGACAGCATATGAAACAAGTGACTGTGCATGAAGCAAAGACGCATTTATCCAAATTGATCCAGGAGGTTTTGGACGGCGAAGAGGTGGTCATCGCCCGTCGGAATACCCCTGTTGTCAGGCTTTCGCCCTTTGCTGAGAGCACGAAGACACGTCGCATAGGTGGAGCCAAAAATATTATCGGACCCATGGCGGATAATTTTGATGATCCCCTTGCTGACTTTTATGAGTATATGGAATGAGAACCGGGTTCAGGGAATAACTTATTTAGGCTATCAGGGGGAGTGAAAGGACGGTATATGGAATACCTTTTAGATACCCACGCCCTGCTTTGGCTCTTCTCCGACCATCCTTCCCTGTCCCAGCGTGTCCGGGACGTATTTTTGGAGCCCCGGACAAAACTGCATGTCAGTTCCGTCTCCTTTTGGGAAATCACGATCAAATGGAGTCTGGGCAAGATTGAGCTGCGGGGCAGCTGGCTTAGGGAGTTGGAAAAAGAGCGGAAAGCAAATGATATTCATTGGCTGGATATCAAGCAGACACACTTGGGCTCTTTGATGCAGCTGCCTTTTCTCCACCGGGACCCTTTTGACCGCCTGCTTATAGCCCAGGCTCAGGCGGAAGGGATGGTTGTGGTAACCGCAGACCACAACATCCACAAATACAATGTACCGTGTCTATGGTAAGTTATGGAAATCCCTATTCTTAAAGAAGTGGTCATCATCTTCGGCCTGTCCATTGGGGTGATCATTCTCTGCCACCGGTTGCGCATCCCGCCGATTATCGGTTTTCTGCTCACCGGTCTCCTGGCCGGGCCGCACGGCCTGGGCCTGGTTCAGGCTACCCATGAAGTTGAGATGCTGGCCGAAATCGGGGTCATTCTCCTCTTGTTTGTTATCGGCCTGGAGATGTCCTTTGACGAGCTGCTGCGTCTGCGTAAACCCGTGTTTTTGGGCGGCGGTGTCCAGGTTTTTTTGACTATAATTTTTGTCGACGCCCTTGCCCTGTTTCTGGGGGCATCGCCCGGACAGGCGGTTTTTTTCGGTTTTCTGGCCGCTCTGTCCAGTACAGCCATTGTGCTTAAGATGCTCAATGAGCGGGCGGAGCTCAATGCCCCGCACGGCAGAATAAGTCTGGGCATCCTCATCTTTCAGGACATCATCGTTGTCCCCATGATGCTCCTTGTTCCCCTGCTGGCCGGACAGGCAGGAAATTTAAGTCAAACATTGCTTTTTTTAGCCGGCAAGGCCCTGCTCATTGCCGGTGTCCTGTATGTTCTGGCCAAGAAGGTTCTGCCCTGGGTTTTGCTCTTGGTGGTCCGGACCAGGAGCCGGGAGCTCTTTTTGATGACCACCCTGGGCCTGTGTTTTTCGATTGCCTTACTCACTTCAAGATTTGGTTTGTCGCTGTCTTTAGGGGCTTTTTTAGCCGGTCTGCTCATTTCCGAGTCTGAGTACAGCTTGAACGCTTTAGAGGGAATCCTCCCCTTCCGGGATGTGTTCACCAGCCTGTTCTTTATTTCCATCGGCATGCTCTTAAATATCGGTTTTTTCCTGGAGCATATCCTGGTTGTGGCCCTTATTTCGATCGTGGTTCTGATGCTTAAGCCAGTCATTGCCACAGTAGCAGCACTGATCATCGGCTATCCTTTGCGTGTGGCCGCTCAGAGCGGACTGGGATTGGGGCAGGTGGGGGAGTTCTCCTTTGTTTTGGCTGGGGTAGGTGCAAGAGCCGGGCTCATGGCCGAAAATGAATATCAAGTCTTTCTGGCAGCCTCGATATTGACAATGGCTGTTACCCCGATTCTGATTACCATGGCCCCAAGGGTTGCTGCTCTTTTGCCCTGGGGGGCAGGACCGCTTCTGCCAAATGGACAAAAGGAACCGCAAGAGCTGGAAGACCACTTGATTATTGTCGGTTTCGGGGTCGGGGGCAGACACCTGGCCCGGGCCGCGCGCATGGCCAATGTCAGCTATGTAGTGGTGGAGATGAATCCGGATACTGTACGCCAGGAGAAGGCCAAGGGGGAACCCATATTTTACGGAGATGCCGCCCATCATGCAGTACTGGAGCACGCCGGTGTGCGCCGGGCCCGCATTCTGGCCGTGGTTATCGCTGATCCGGCCGCTATCCGGCATATTACTGACACTGCGCATAGCGCAAATCCGGGCTTGCATATTGTGGCCCGGACCAGATTCGTCAGCGAGATAGAACCCCTCCGTGAACTTGGAGCACGGGAGGTCGTCCCGGAGGAGTTTGAGACCTCGGTGGAGATATTCAACCGGGTTTTAAGCGCTTACCTGGTCCCCCGACGCGAAATCGAGCGTTTTACGGCCGAGGTCCGGGCCGAAGGCTACGGCTTGTTGCGGCAGAGCAGAGAGGTCTGGGAACCCACCTGCGATATGAGCGGGGTGTGTTCGGGCTTTGACGTGGTGGCCATGGAACTGGCCTCCGGGGCTTATCTGGACGGCAAAAGCCTGGAGGAGGCCAAGCTGCGCAAGGTGCATGGTCTCAACGTGGTGGCTGTGCAGCGTCTAGGCAGGATGCTGCCCAACCCGGATGCAGGTTTTCGACTCCAGGCCGGTGATGTGGCCTATGTCTTTGCTGAGCAGACCCAGACAGTGGAGAAAGGGTTCCTCTTTGAAGGAAGCGGGCCTGAAACCGTGTAAAATCTCAAATACCGAAATAAAGAACCCACTCCTGCACCCTCCCTTCGGCCCAAAGCGTCTGCAGGGGGAACCAAAAACGAGCCGGCTTTATCTGACATATGAAGATTTATTGGTGACGAAGCGCTAGCCAAAAGAAACGAGATAAAACACCCCGGGAAGTGATATGAGACAGACAAAGATTCTCCTTGTAGACGATGAGCCCTCTATTTTGAAAATTTTGCAGCGGATCATCAAAAGGGTGGGCGGGAATTGTGCGCTGGCCTCCAATGCTGAAGAGGCCAGAAAGGCCTTGCAGACAGAGGTCTTTGATCTCATGTTGTGCGATCTGTATCTGCCCGGAGAGTCGGGGATGAGCCTGATTCAATGGGGTCAACAGAATTTCCCGCACATGGGGATGATCATGATCTCAGGCGAGGATGACGCTGAAGTGGCGGAAAAGGCCTTGGAAATGGGCGCTTATGGTTATATTATCAAGCCATTCAAGGTCAATGAAATTGTGATCAATATCTCCAATGCGCTGCGCAGGCAACAGCTGGAGGCCGAACAACGGGCCCGCCACGACAACCTGGAGAAATTGGTCGGACAAAGAACTTCAGAGCTGCATGCTGCTTTAAACGGAGTGGTGCTGGCAATTGCCAATACCCTGGAATTTCGCGACCCTTACACGGCCGGACATCAGCGGAATGTTGGAGAGCTTGCCCGGGCTCTGGCTCAAGAGCTGGGCTCCAGCGAGGATCAAAGCGAAGGCATTTATTTGGCCGGACTGATCCATGATCTGGGCAAGATTGCAGTTCCGGCTGAAATACTGAGCAAACCGAGTGCACTGTCCGATATTGAAATGTCCTTGATCAAGACCCACCCCCAGGTTGGCTACGACATCCTCAAGGACATTACTTTCCCCTGGCCCATTGCCGATATTGTCCTCCAGCACCATGAGAGGAGAGACGGGAGCGGGTACCCGCAGGGACTTGCGGGTCAGGATATTCTTTTTGATGCCCAGGTCCTGGCTGTGGCCGATGTGGTAGAGGCCATGTCCTCACATCGCCCCTACCGTCCGGGATGGGGGCTGGACAAGGCTTTGCAGGAGGTGGAAGCATCCAAAGGGATACTCTTTGATTCCCGGATAGTGGATGCCTGTCTGCGCCTGTTCCGGGAAAAAGGATATGTTTTGGACAGTCTTGAAACTACTTGGGGTGATTGATGCAAAGCGATTTTATCCTGCAGCATGCCGGG
>JBKHIL010000118.1:0-5760 GCA_046538645.1 Desulfovermiculus sp. | reverse complement strand
GGCGGCTATCTGTCCTATGTGGCCTGGATGTCTAAATACGTCCAGGATATTCACCCTGAAGATGTGTACTGGTGCATGGCAGATATCGGCTGGATCACAGGCCACTCCTTTATTGTCTATGGTCCTCTGGCTGTAGCCGCCAGCACTGTGATTTATGAGGGAGTCCCGACCTACCCCGATCCGGGCCGCTGCTGGCGCATTGCCGAGGAACTGGAAGTGAACATCTTTCACACCTCGCCGACAGCCATTCGGGCCCTGCGCAAGGTGGGCGGGGACGAGCCAGCCAAATATAACTATCATTTCAAGCACATGACCACGGTCGGCGAACCTATAGAGCCGGAAGTCTGGCGCTGGTACTATGATGTGGTGGGCAAAGGACAGGCCGTGGTTGTGGATACCTGGTGGCAGACCGAAACCGGCGGTTTTTTGTGCAGCACCATGCCGGCTATTCAGCCCATGAAGCCCGGCAGTGCAGGCACGGGCCTGCCCGGAATCCATCCGGTGGTCCTGGACGAAGAGGGCAATGAAATCAAGCCCGGGGAGGGCAAGGCCGGCAATCTCTGCATTCGCAATCCCTGGCCCGGCGCCTTCCAGACCATCTGGAAAAACAAGGAGCGGTACATCAACAGCTACTACGGCAAGTACTCCAAGGATCAAAAGAGCACAGACTGGAGAGACTGGATATATATGGCCGGAGATGCTGCAGTGATGGCCGAGGATGGGTATGTGCGCATCCTGGGCCGGATCGACGACGTGATCAATGTCTCCGGTCATCGCCTGGGAACCAAGGAGATCGAGTCTGCGGCCCTGTCTGCTGAAGAGGTGGCCGAGGCTGCTGTGGTGGCTGTGACCGACGAGATCAAGGGCACGGTCCCGGATCTGTACGTGTCCTTAAAGCCGGAATTCGATCCCAGCGATGATCTGGCCAAAAAGGTCTCGGATACGGTATCCAGTGTGCTGGGCAAAATTGCCAAACCGGCCCATGTGTATATCGTTCCGGATATGCCCAAGACCAGATCCGGAAAGATCATGCGCCGGATACTGGCCTCGATTTCCACCAACCAGGATGTGGGCGATGTGAGCACCCTGGCCAACCCGCAGGTGGTGGAGGAAATCCGGCAACAGGTCCAGTCCGGATAACTGGTTCCCGGCCCCGGTCTCCAGGAGACCGGGGCCGGATTGCATGTCATTTAAAGTGGGATTTGGCCTGGGAGAAGGCATCCTTGAGATGTGACCAGGCCTGATCCACACCTCTTCGCATTTCCTCCCAGGCCTCGTCACTTGAGTGTCGCATCTCTTCCAGGCGGTTTAGGATCTCATTTTGTTTGGCGGTGAACTTTTTCATCTGCCGTTCAAATTCCTGCCGGGTCTCCATCTGGGCTAGTTTGCCCTGGACCTGCAGTCTGTCGATTGCTGAGTTGAACTCGTCAAGCTTGGCTTTGAGCTCTTGAATATACTCTTCTCTGGTCTGCATAGGACTCCCGTGGTTCCTGGTTTTTAGTGTGTGCGTCATCTGAAGCTATGTGCAATGTGTCTCTTCTTGTCAAGACATGATCGTTTATTATGTCCGCCCCCCTCGACCTGCTCATTGATCTATGATACAAAATATCAAGGTCTATATTCCGGTGAATTGCTTTTGAAGCACCAGGGAGGAGTTTATATGCGCAAGGCTGACAGCTATATCAAGTGGCTTGATGATACGAACATGGAAGATGTAGGCCAGGTGGGCGGAAAAAACGCCGCCCTGGGAAGCATGATCCAGGAACTCAAATCTGAAGGAGTCCAGGTGCCGGACGGTTTTGCCACCACGGCCGAGGCCTATTGGCAGGTGATCAGGAGCAACAAGCTGGATGAGACCTTTGCCCAATTGCTGGAGGATTTGAGCCAGGGCAGGAGGTCCCTGTCCGAGGTGGGCCAAACCATTCGAAATAAAATCCTGCAGTTTACCTGGCCGGAAGAGATTGCCGCAGCCATCAAAGAGGCCTACCGGGAATTATGTTCGCTCTCCAACACTGAAGCGGTGGATGTGGCTGTGCGCAGCAGTGCTACAGCTGAAGACCTGCCGGATGCGTCATTTGCCGGACAGCAGGAGACTTTTTTGAATGTAAGTGGTGAAAGTCAGCTCCTGGAAGCTGTGCGCAAGTGCTTTGCTTCCCTGTTTACGGACCGGGCGATAAGCTATCGCCAGGAGAGAGGTTTTGATCATCTCCAAGTCGCCTTGTCCGCCGGAGTGCAGAAGATGGTTCGCTCCGACCAGGGTGGATCAGGGGTCATGTTCTCCATTGATACTGAAACCGGATTTCCCCATACCGTCATTATCAATGCGGCCTGGGGGCTGGGGGAAAACGTGGTTCAAGGTACGGTCACCCCGGATGAATACCGGGTTTTTAAGCCCCTGCTCAAGGACAGCAGATACAGACCCATCGTGGAAAAAAATGTGGGAGCCAAGGAGCAAAAGCTGGTCTATGCCCATGGGGGAACCAAATCCACCAAGAATGTGTTGACCACAGTGGAAGAAAAACAGTCAATGGTTTTGTCAGATGATGAGATCCTGCAACTGGCCCGCTGGGCCCTGGTCATTGAGGATCACTACGGCCGGCCCATGGATATGGAGTGGGCCAAGGACGGGGTAAGTGGAGAAGTCTTTATTGTGCAGGCCCGGCCAGAGACAGTGCAATCCAGACGGGGAGCAACCAGCCTGCAACACTATGTTCTCAAGCAGCGGGGGGAGCCGATTGTCACCGGCTTGAGCATCGGGGACGCCATCGCTTCTGGAAAGGTGTGCCGGATCAAGTCTGCGGCTGATATTGAGAACTTTCAGTCCGGTTCCATCCTGGTCACCGAAATGACCGATCCGGACTGGGTTCCAATCATGAAGAAGGCGGTCGGCATAGTCACTGATCACGGCGGCCGGACCTGCCATGCAGCCATTGTCAGCCGGGAGCTGGGCATTCCGGCTATTGTGGGCACTGGAAGCGGCACGCAGCTTTTAAATGACGGGGACGAGGTGACCATGTCCTGCGCCGAGGGGGAAGAAGGCGTGGTCTACCAGGGCATCCTGGAATATGAAGTCAGTGAGGTCAGCCTGGATGATATCCCCAGGACATCGACCCGGATCATGATGAATATAGCCAGTCCAACCGCTGCCTATCGCTGGTGGCGTCTGCCCTGTCACGGCATTGGCCTGGCCAGGATGGAATTTATCATCAACAATGTGATCAAGATTCATCCCATGGCCCTGTTGCGTTTTGATGAGGTGCAAGACCGCAAGGCCAGGGCCAATATTGAAATGTTGACCTATCGCTATACGGACAAAGGGGAGTATTTTGTGAACAATCTGGCTATGGGCATTGCCAAGATTGCTGCCTCCCAGTATCCATATCCGGTCATTGTGCGGATGAGCGATTTTAAAACCAATGAGTATGCCAACCTGATTGGCGGTCAGGCCTTTGAGCCTCATGAGAACAATCCGATGCTCGGCTTTCGAGGTGCTTCCCGCTACTACAGCACGGAGTACCGGGATGGATTTGCCCTGGAGTGCCGGGCCATCAAGCGGGTCAGAGAAGAAATCGGACTGAGTAATGTGGTGGTCATGATCCCCTTTTGCCGTACGCTGGGTGAAGCGGACAAGGTCCTGGAAGTCATGGCTGAAAACGGTTTATCCAGGGGGGAAAACGGGCTGGAGGTCTATGTTATGTGCGAGATCCCGTCCAATATTATCCTGGCCGAGGAATTCGCCAGGCGTTTTGACGGATTCTCCATCGGATCCAACGATCTGACTCAGCTCACACTCGGGGTGGACCGGGACTCCGGACAGCTGAGACATTTGTTCAGCGAGCAGGACGAAGCAGTAAAACGCAGTATCAGCACCCTGCTTCGGACCCTGAAATCAAAGGTCCCCCAATGCAAGGTCGGCATCTGTGGGCAGGGACCGAGTGACTATCCGGAGTTTGCTGCTTTTTTGGTCCAGGAAGGCATTGACTCCATCTCTTTAAACCCGGACAGCGTGCTGCAGGTTATGCGCCGGGTGGCTGAACAGGAGAAAGAACCGGGCTGAGGTAAGATCTGTTATTTTCGCCATCGGTGAAGAGTGCTGGATAAGCAGCAAATAAAGCTTTGCCTGTGGGGTGACTGCTGAAAAAATTCATATATTTGAGTTTGTTCAAGCTCTTGATCCCAAGTAAAAAAAGGCTTGACAGCGAGGGCGGGACAAGACACAAGGGCTCGAGTATTGGAATCGGCCGGACCAGTTGTGGTCCGATTGGGAGTTGTAAAAAGAATTCAGGAGTGTTCATGCGAACATTCTTTATGCCTGAACTTGGAAAAGCCGGAGTATTGACCATTGCCCACCGCGGGGCTCGGTCCATGGCTCCGGAAAACACGTTAAAGGCAATCCAAAAGGCGCATGCTGTGGGAGCAGATATGTGTGAAGTGGATGTCCGCCTCACAGCAGACGATGTGCCGGTTCTTATTCATGACAAAGTCCTGGAGCGGGTCAGCAATATCCGCGACCTGCCTGAATTTCAAGGTCGCCGCTCCAAGGCCGTGAGTGCTTTGACCCTGGAAGAGGTCATGAAACTCGATTGTGGTTCCTGGTTTTTGGATCAGGATCCTTTCCGCTGTATCCGGGCCGGCAAAATCACTGCAGCAGAGCAGGCCAGCTATAGGGGGGTGCACATGGCTACCCTGGAGCAGGTCTTGCAACTTATCAAGTTGAATAAGTGGATGATCAATATAGAACTCAAAGATGTTGGGACGAAACGCAATCAAGTCCTGGTTGATCGAGCCTGTGCCCTGATCCGGGAGATGGACCTGGTCCAAAGCGTCCTCATTTCTTCTCTGCGTTTTGAGATCCTGGAGGCTGTTAGGGAACAGGGAGCCGATTTCAATGTGGCTTTTGTGGACAATGTCGTTCATCCCCAGGTCCTGCGCAGACTGCAAAGCATACGGGCCACAGCCTATCACCCCAAGCATACCCTGGTTCGGCCGGACCTGATCCGGACCTGTAGGGGGGACGGGATCGCGGTCAATGTGTGGACTGTAAACCGGATGACGGATGTGAGACTCTTGCAGGCCATGGGGGTGGATGGGGTCATTACCGACGTGCCTCAGCGCATGCAGTCCCTGCGCATTGTGCCGGTGGCGGTGTAAGAGCAGCGGAGGTCAAATCTGAACAGGAGCAATTATGGTTACTGCCTGCACCCTGGATTGTCCGGATGCCTGTTCACTTGACGTCCTATCCGGTCCGAACGGTCTGCGGGTGCGGGGCAATTTAAAACATCCGTTCACCCAGGGATATTGCTGTGCCAAGATCCGTAATTATTTTCAGCGTCTGAACAGCCCGGACCGGATCAGGTGGCCTATGCTCAAATACAAAGGCAGATGGCAGGAGATCTCCTGGGAGGATGCTCTGGAAATATGCGTGCAGCAGCTCAGGAATGCCTGGCCGGAGAATCCGGCCCGGATAGTCCATATTTCCGGGCATGGAGCCAGGGGCGTCAGCAAGATGGTGGTTGATGGTTTTTTTGCCGCCCTGGGGAGTACCAGGGTAACCGGATCTGTGTGCGATGGAACCGGAATTGAGGCCTCTATTTGTGATTTCGGTGGCCTGGAGCACAATCCGCTCCCGGATTTGGGAAATTCGAGGTGGATCATCAATTGGGGCCGGGACTTGAAGCGCAGCTCAATTCATACCTGTCGAATTGTCCAGCAGGCCCGGAAGTCCGGGACCAGAGTGGTTTCCATCTGGCCGGGCGGGGA
>JBKHIL010000117.1:0-5777 GCA_046538645.1 Desulfovermiculus sp. | reverse complement strand
GTTGTCGCCGATATTAAACAGGGCGTTTTGAAAGGGAGTACCCATGAGCTGTTGTCCAAAGCCAAAAGCCTTGGAGCTGAGACCGCGGCCCTGGCCATGGGCGAAGATATTGAGGGCTTGGCCTCTGATCTGGCCGCAGCGGGCTCGGATCGGCAGTATATTGCCGACGATTCCAGTCTAAAACTCTTTTCCGCAGGACCCTATGCAGCCTGTGTGGTGGAGGCAGCCAGAGAATTTGAACCGGACCTGATCTGGTTCGGCTTTTCCGAAAGCAGTAAGGCCGTGGCTCCACGTGTGGCCGCACAGCTGGATGTGGCCTGTGCCACTGACATCACCGATATCCAGGTATCAAATGGAAAGGTGGAAATCGTACGTCCGGCAATGGCCAACAAGGTCATGCAGCAGGTCCAGGTGAAGAGCAATCAATTGGTGGCCGTGGTCCGGGCCGGGGCCTTCGAGGCCGGGGAAGGCATATCTGGAACCGAAAGCGTGGTCAAACTTTCACCTCCAGAGGTGGATGTCAAGGCAATGGTCAAGGAAGTAATCTCCGATGCCACTGGAGAGATCGATCTTGGAGATGCCGATATCGTGGTCTCCGCTGGCCGGGGGGTAAAAAATCAGGAAGGTATCGATCTGGTCAAGGAGCTGGCCAGGGACTTGGGTGCTGCTGTCGGGGCTTCCCGGGCCATGGTCGACGGCGGGTTCATGCCTCACAACACACAGGTGGGTCAGACCGGAAAGATAGTGGCTCCCTCCCTGTATGTGGCGCTGGGCATTTCCGGAGCTATTCAGCATCTGGCCGGAATGCAGGGGGCGAAGGTCATTGTAGCCGTGAACAAGGATCCGGAAGCACCGATTTTCAATGTGGCCGACTACGGGATTGTCGGTGATCTCTTTGAGGTGGTCCCCATTCTGCGGGAGGAGATCAAAAAGGTCCGGGCCTAAAATTTTTCAGTCTCGCTTGAAAAAGCGAGACTGAAAAATTTTAGGTGGTTGAGAAGTGTCAGCTTCATTTCAACTTTTCAGAGATATGAGGTCTTCATGAGTCCACTGCTTATGTCTCTTCTGCTCATTGTCGCTTTGGCTGTCTTCGGCTACAGCATGTCCTTCAAGATCTCCCTTCTCCGGGCCCTGCAGCCTGCCCACCGGGTCGATCAAATCTGGGAACGGATCAAGAGCGTGCTGGTGCTGGCCATCGGCCAGAAGCGCCTTGTTGGCAGAAAAAAGGACAGGGCTTCAGGACTCATGCATGCCTTTATTTTCTGGGGCTTTTTAGTCCTGCTCATCCACAGTATTCACTTATACGGCAATGGATTTGTCCAGGGCTTTCATCTCCCTTTTTTCGGACAGGACTCACTCCTTGGATATGTCTATATCTTTATCAAGGATATTATGGTGGCCATTGTCCTGGTCATGGTGGTCCTGGCCATTTACCGGCGGGTGGTGATCAAACCGGAGCGGATGCATAACACCCGGGAAGCCTATCTCATTTTGGGTTTGATCGGCTTTTTGATGATTTCCGAGCTTCTGTATAACGGAGCCCGGTACAACTTTATCACCCTGCATGGCAATCCGGCCAATCTTCATTTTTTCGACAATCCCCGCTATGGATTTGAGTTTTTATGGACTCCTGTGTCTGTGGGTACGGCCTCGCTTATCTCCGGACTGAGCGCCAAGGCCACCTATTATCTGCTGGCAGCCATGTTCTGGCTGCATGTCACCGCCCAGCTGGTCTTTCTCAATTTACTGCCCCATGGGAAGCACTTCCACGTCATCACCGCCCTGCCCAACGTTTTTCTGAAAAGCCTGGGGTATCCCCATGAAAAGCCAAAGCTTTTAGACTTGGAAAATGAAGAAGCCTGGGAAGACGAGTCTCTGGGCATCAATCATATTCATCAGTTGAACTGGAAGCAGGGGCTGGACCTGTATACCTGTACCGAATGCGGCCGATGCAAAGAGGTCTGTCCCACCTATTTGACCGACAAACCGCTCAGCCTGCATGAACTCAATGATAAGCTGAAAGCGGAACTCTTTGCCAATGCCGGTTATATAATCAAGCGGTCCAAACTGGCCAAGAGCATAGGGCAGGATACGGATCAGGAAACAGCAGAAAAAATAAAGGCCCAAATGGCCGAATTGGGCAGCTCCAAGCAACTGGTCGACGACGTGGTCGGCTACGATACCCTGTGGGCCTGCACCACCTGCCGGGCCTGCGAGGAAGTCTGTCCGGTGACCATTGAACAGGTCCCCCGAATCATCGCCATGCGCCAGGGACAATTTCTCATGGCCGAATCTTATCCCAAGGAGCTGAATACTGCCTTTAAGGGATTGGAACGAAACGGCAATCCCTGGGGGATTGGATATGACAAACGCGCGGACTGGGCCAGTGGCCTGGATGTTCCGGTCATGGCTGATAATCCGGATGTGGACTATCTGTTGTGGGTTGGATGTGCCGGGTCATTTGATGACCGGATCAAGAAAGTCTCCACCAGCCTGGTCAAGATCCTGCAGAAGGCCGGGATCAGCTTTGCCATCCTGGGTAGGGAAGAAAAATGTACCGGTGATTTTGCCCGAAAAGCAGGCAATGAAATGCTGTACCAGATGATGGCCCAGGAAAATATCGAGACCCTGAATAATTATAAGGTGCAAAGAATCATAACTGCCTGCCCGCACTGCCTCAATACCCTCAAGCACGAATATCCGCAGCTGGGCGGGAATTATGAGGTCATGCACCATACGCAGTTTATCAGTCAACTGGTGCAGGAAGGGAAGATTGCCCTGAATAAAGATGTGGCCGGTTCGTTGACCTACCATGATCCCTGCTATCTGGGGCGATACAACTCTGTGTATCATGAACCGCGAAATCTCCTTACATCCCTATCCGGAGGTCACATCAAGGAGCTCGGCCGGCACGGCCAGGAGAGCTTCTGCTGCGGGGCCGGAGGTGCCCGGATGTGGATGGAAGAGACCATCGGCAAGCGGATCAACATCGAACGGTCAGAAGAGATCATTGCCCGTGATGTCCAGAATGTGGCCGTGGGCTGTCCCTTCTGCCTGACCATGATCGAGGACGGCATGAAGGACCTGGAGAAAGAAGAGGAAATCAAGACCAAAGATATAGCCGAACTGGTGGCCGAAAACATGGCTTAAAAGGCGCGATGAAACCACATCTCTGTACCTTCTTGACCACCTAAGAAGAGAGATTCTTCACTCGAAGACTCGTTCAGAATGACAAATCAGAACTATAACCTTCTCCCGTCAGGTCCATCGCAGACTCAGGACAGGCTTTGAATGAGTCTGCGAATGAAGTATCTCTATGTAAGCACAGTTTAGGTACACTCTAAGATTCCCAAAATAGCAATTCAAACTAAACTTTTGATCCAGGTTGCTAAATTGAACGAGGAGGAAACGATGGATTCCAAAATGACCGTCGGAGTCGTCGGAGCTGGGAATATGGGCTCGGGGATTGCCCAGAAACTGGCCCAGGAAGGGCTGGATGTTATTTTGCAGGATATGAAGCAAGACTTCGTTGATCGAGGTCTGGCCAACATAAGAAAAACACTGCAGCAGGGGGTGGAGCGCAAGATACTTACCCCTGAGCAGGTTGAAGAGACCATGGCCCGGATTCAGGGAACGGATGATCCTCAGGATCTGGTCAATGCCGATCTGATTATCGAAGCCATTTTCGAGGATGAAAAGGTCAAGAAGGACCTGTTTGCCAATCTGGACAGCATCTGTGCCCCGAAAACCATTCTGGCCACCAATACGTCCAGTTTTTATGTCTCTGAACTGGCCAAAGCCACCAAGCGGCCTGATCGCTTTGTGGGCATGCATTACTTCTATCATCCGGCCAAAAACAGGCTCCTGGAAATCATCCCCCATGAGGGAACAAGCCAGGAAACGGTAGCTAAGGCCCTGGAAGTGGGCAGGCTGCATGGCAAGACCACCATCGTGGTCAAAGACGACGCCGGCTTTTGCGTCAATCAGTTCTTTTCCCCCTTTCTTACCGAGGCAGTTCATGTCCTGCAGGAAGGGATCGCCGATATACCGACCATTGAGGAAGCGGCGAAACGGGCCTTCAAGATCGGCATGGGACCTTTTGAGCTCATGAATGTGACCGGAATCCCTATTGCCGTTCATGCCTCCACCACTATGGGCAAGGAACTTGGTTCACTCTGGGATACACCGGAACTTTTGCGCAAACAGATGGATTCCGGAGAGCAGTGGGATCTTTCCGGACAGCCGGATGAAAGCAAGTTTCAGACCATCCAGGACCGGCTGTACGGGGCCTGCCTGGGGGCAGCGGCTTCTTTGGTCAGCAAGGGAGTGGCCTCCATCGAAGATACAGACCGGGGAGCCAAGGTAGGCCTGCGCTGGGCCAAGGGGCCTTTTGAACTGATGAATGATATCGGGATCGACAAGGCCTACGAATTGATCAAGGACATGACTAAGCGGTATTCTGATTTTCAACTGCCGGAGATTATTGAGAAACAAAAGCAGCTGGGAAAACCGTTTACGTTTCGATATGTGGACCTGGACATTCAGGGTAATATGGCCCGGATTACGCTCAATCGTCCGGAAGCCATGAATGCGCTCAATGAAGTCACTGTGGATCAGCTGGAGGAGGCCTTTACTCAGGCTGAGAACGATCCCAGCGTGGCCTGCATTGTTTTTCAGGGAGCAGGCAAGGCCTTTGTAGCCGGAGCCGATATCCGCTTCTTCATTCAAAACATTGAGAGCGCGCGGATCGATCGCAATATTGAGTTTACCAAAAAGGGACATAATCTTCTCTTAAGAATCGAAAACTCCGCCAAGCGAACAGTGGCCGTCCTGGATGGGCTTTCCCTGGGCGGGGGCAGTGAGTTTGCTCTGGCCTGTCAGGCCATTGTGGCCACTCCGGCCGGATCCATGGGCTTTCCGGAGACGGCCATAGGGATTTATCCGGGCTTGGGAGGCATGATCCGAACCGCCCGCCACATCGGCCTGGAATTGGCCAAATACTATGTGTTCACCGGGAAGGCTTTGTCGGCCCAGGATGCCTATGACTTAGGTCTGGTGACCAAGCTGGTCGATCCCCAGGAGCTGGACAAGGCCATCCAGGAAGTTTGTTCAGCAGAAAAACCGGACAAATACCGTTCCCGGCCCATACCGGAGAAGTTTCAGGAAGCGGCCAAGGCCTGTTCAGGTCAGAATGTGCAGGCCCTGCTTGAGGGAAAGAAACCGCAAGGTGTCTCCGACAGCATGGCTGAGTCCACACTGAAAGCGGTATCCAGAAAGGCGCCCCTGGCAGTGCAGAAGGCCAATGAGCTTATAGATAAACAACAGGGAGTGTCCATCGCGGACGCCGTGGAGCTCGAACTGGCCGAGCTCGAGTATATGTTTTCCACTCAGGATGCCCTGACTGGGCTGAAGGCAGTGGGCAAGAAGCCTCCGCAGTATGAGGGGAAATAGAAGACAGAGGACAGAAGACAGAGGACAGAAGACAGAAGTCAGAAATTAGCGCCGCCGCTGGTCGCAGCCTCCCAGTATGATCAAGTAAGAAACAGAGTATGAAGAGGGCTGGGCTTGGGGTCAAGCCCGCCCTACGAAAGGGCCGTTGCCTCGTCGTAGTCGTAGGCCGCCCTTGCCCCCAAGGGCAGGCCCTCTTCGGAGTAAATTCTCGTTTCATACGAATGTTCAGGTTTCAGTGCTCAGTGTTCAGGGCCGCCTCTGGCTGTGACCGCCAGTTTGATCGAGGATGAAACTGACGTGTTGGATTCCCGACGGCCCAGCATGCT
>JBKHIL010000116.1:0-5871 GCA_046538645.1 Desulfovermiculus sp. | reverse complement strand
CTCCACCTGTTCAAATCCGTTCTTCTTTAATATGGAAGCCGCGATAATAGCCCGCTGACCGCTGCCGCAAAAAGTGGTCACCGGTCGTGCGCTGCCCACTTCATTAAGCCGGGACGGCAGATCTCCCAGAAAGATATGCTGTGCATTCGGCAAATGTCCCTGGTTGTACTCCTGTTCGGTGCGGACATCCAGAAGAGTGAAGTCTTCTCCTTCCCGGATCCGCCTCTGGATTTCACCGGCATAAATGGCAGGAATGGTCTCATAATACTTGCCGGTAATCTCCCACTCATGCAGTCCCTTGTGCAGATAGCCGTGCACCCGATCATAACCTATCCGGGCCAAAAAGCGGCGGGCGGCATGGACATCATCATAGGAATCGACAATCAGTCCAATGTCTTTGTCATAAGAGAGAAACCATCCAGCATATACGGAAAGCATTTCCAGAGGAATGGCCAGGCTGCCGGGGATGTAGGCACCGGCAAATGCCTCAGGGCTCCGGATGTCCACGGCGGTCAAACCCTTATGCATGGCCTGCTCAAACTGGTCTGCATGCATGGGTTTGGGAGGATGGAGGGGGTGAACTGGTGGGGCGCCATTTAAGTTGTATTCCTCCATTTTGGAGAAATACGGAGGTATG
Source organism: Desulfovermiculus sp. (assembly GCA_046538645.1). Taxonomy (GTDB): domain Bacteria; phylum Desulfobacterota; class Desulfovibrionia; order Desulfovibrionales; family Desulfothermaceae; genus Desulfovermiculus. The sequence continues at coordinate 5,234 of JBKHIL010000116.1, read as the reverse complement.
GTATGCTGTTCATTGATCTTGGCCTGGATGAACTCTTCCCTGCTCTCTACCTGGAGGGTCTGGTTATTGGCCCGCTCATAGCCCAGAGTGGAGAAGTCGCGGTCGGCCATACCGGCCCCGCAAACCGATCCGGCCCCATGAGCCGGATACAAAATAACCTGATCTCCCAAAGGCAGGAGCTTTTGAAAAATACTGTCGTAGAGCAATCCAGCTGTCTCTTGCAAGCGGTCCGGGAAGAAGTCGGTTCGTCCGACATCTCCAATGAACAGGGCATCTCCGGAGAACACCCCCAGGGGATGTTCTCCGGAACCGGTATCGTACAAGACCAGGGAAATGCTCTCATAGGTATGTCCCGGAGTCTTTAAGACCTGGAGCCGGGCCTGTCCGAATTCGAACGTGTCCCCTTCAGCGACCGGTTGCCCATAGGCAAAGGGAAGATCCTGGCCGTGATAGATCGTGGCTCCAGTCATTTGGGCCAGCTCCAGGGAGCCGATAACATAATCCTCATTGCGATGGGTCTCAAAGATGGCCGTGATCTGGGCCCCCTGCTGGTAGGCCCTGTCCAGATAGACCTGGCAGTCCCGCCTGGGATCGATAACTGCGGCATACCCATTGTCGCCGACAATGTAAGAGAGATGAGACAACCCTTCAGATTTGATTTTTTCCAAAAACATTGCTCTGTGACCTCCGTTTATTACATAAAATGGCTTAAAAGTTTACAAAATACCAGGGACTTGGTATCCGGTTGGTGTCATGGTGGCGCAACTTGCGCACTTGGCAGCGGAGAAAAAGTAAATTGCTTTTTGCCCTTGTTCGTATGTTCAGCATATCAGTCAAAATGTATCTTTAACAGGGGGTAGATGTGTCAATTTTCACTTGACCCCCTGCCCCAGCCGATATACTCGTTTGATAGAGGGAGAACCAGGTGTGGTCCGTAGATTTTTTCTCCTGTATCATCCAGCAATACAACTGTGCCTCTTATTTTCTCCTCTTTGTCTTTTGAAAGCACATCCGCAGATATAAGATTTTGGAACTCTTGAAAGATTGAGGCCGGCATGTAGATCTCCATCCCAAAAAAAGGAGTAACCTTGATGCAGCCCAATGGGGATATCGCCAGTCTGGTTTTGCTCACCGGTGGGATGGTGGTCTTGACCATGCTGGTCAAAGGAAGTCTGGAGCGCACAGTCATTCCTCCCCTGGTTGGGTATATGCTCCTGGGCATATGCCTGCGCTGGTTCAGCGACAGCTGGCCGGCATTTTCCGCCGGGCACCAGATTATACCTTTTGTTACTCAACTGGGATTGGTGACTCTTCTTTTCCGGGTCGGACTCAAAAGCGACATCACCATACTGGTCAGGCAGCTTCAAAACGCCAGTCTGGCCTGGGTGTTAAATATCCTGGCCGCGGGATTGGCCGGGTATTACCTCACCGCTTATTTCCTTGACTACGGCGTGGTGTCCGGACTCATCGTGGGCGCTGCTTTTACCGCTACCAGCGTGGGAGTCTCGGTCAAGATATGGGAAGAGCAAAATGCCTTGCAGTCTGCAAACGGAGCCCTGCTTGTGGACCTGGCCGAACTCGATGATGTAAGTGCAGTCATTCTCATGGCCCTGGTCTTCACCGTCATCCCGGTGCTCCAATCCGGAGGATCAACGTCTCTTGTTTCTACTCTGGTCACAGCCGGTCTGGGCTTTGCAGTCAAGATGATCCTGTTCGGAGGATTTTGTTACCTCTTTGCCGTGTTTCTTGAGCGGCCGATGACAACCTTTTTGAGTAAACTTGAAAGCAAACCGGATTCCACGCTGACTATTGTCGGGTTTGGATTTATTATTGCTTCTTTGGCCGGGATGCTGGATTTTTCTCTGGCCATTGGGGCTTTTTTTGCAGGGTTGGTCTTTAGCCGTGACCCCAAGTGCATTTCCCTGGATGATGCCTTTCTCCCCCTTTATGATTTTTTCAGCCCTTTTTTCTTTGTGGGTATCGGCTACGAACTGCAAATGAGAGCTTTGGCCCCAAGTCTGGAAATGGGGATTATCATGGCTCTGGTGGCCATTGGAGTGAAGGTTGTGGCCAATGGCGTACCCTTGACTGTTCTGAATGGGCTTCAAAGCGGGCTTTTGATTGGAGTGAGTATGGTTCCCAGGGCCGAGATCGCCCTGGTTATCATGCAAAAAGGGATGCAGCTGGGGGACTGGGCCGTAGATCAGGCCCTTTTCGGGACCATGGTGGTGGTCAGCGCCATTACCTGCCTTGCTTCTCCGGTCCTGGTCAGGCAGTTGCTGATCCGCTGGCCTCAGGGCAGTAATGAGCCTCAGGCTTGAGGAACAAAAAGTAGTGAAAAGGAATGTCTTGTCTTTTGTCCGTAAACTCGGTGCCAGCCGTCTGGCTCAGAGACAACATGTTCTCCTTCAACAAATTAAGACAAAGCTACATGATGCTGTTTCCTCTCTGTCTCTTCTTTCCTTCTATCGCAAAGGGCATTAGTATCTTTTGTATAGGGAAAAGATCTGAACCCTTTTATGCCTTTGGAGGTGCTTTATGCTGTGCAGTATCGCCCATTCACTGAGTCAAGAGGACGTGTCTGCAGTGCAGGCCCTGGAGAATGAAACCGGAAAGACCCTGCTGGCCTTCTCCTGTCGTGCGGTGAACCCCAGCAGCCTGTCTGCGGAGGAGCTGCAGAAGATCCAGGAGCTGGAAAACCGGCTGGGAGTGGCGCTGGTGGCTGTAGAGGGCCAGGCCTAGCGCAGCGACTATTCCTGAGTGTCGCATTATCAAAAGAATCCGATCTTTTTCTGGCCCCCCTTCCTGCGGCCGCTTTAGGCCGGAGGGAGGGGGGCAGGGGGGCTTTAGCGGATTGCGATACAGGGCACGTCAGGAGTTGTTTGCGCCGACCTTTATCATTTTTCCCCGGCAGCCCCCTGGCCTCATCGGAACTTTCCGCCAAGGTGACCCGGCTGTGGACAGCCTTGCACGAGTTCGAGCGCATGGGTCTGGTTGTGGAGCTCCTGCTTCGCGATCAGGGCTATACAAACCTGGAAACCACCACTGTGCGCAACTGGTGGCGGCCTGTGGACGATAAATATTACGGCCAGCTGTGGGCCAGTGATCCGGTTTTTATAGTTACCGGTATGCTGAAGGGATAAAGACGGAGGGGTTGATCTCATAGAGGGGCGATCTGTGGCGGGCTGCATCGGAAAGGGATGACAGCCTGGGACTGAGAACCCCGGCGGCCTTGAAGTCAATGATCACCTTTTCTAGATCAGGATCAATCCCGGACTCATGCAGGGCGGCCCGGAGGAGATTGGCGCTTATAATGTATCCTGGGGCAAGGCATGGACCTGTCGAAAACAAGCCAGGACCAGGGCCAGTTCGTGGGGGTCATCCTGCTGGACAAAGCTTAAGGCTTGCTCTAGAGAATGGATGTTTTCAGCTGCAGAGCGGGCCTGGGAATAGGGGTCAGTCTTCATTCGGCCTTTTCCTCATTTTTTTGCAGGCCAAAAAGAGGGGAGTTTGCCACAACAGGATACAAAAAGGCCTGAGGGTGCACAAGGTGATTGGGCTGGAGCGCGGAACTTCAAAAAATAAAGGATGCATATGCAGGATGTAGTTATTGTCAGTGCGTGCCGCACTGCGATCGGGACATTTGGTGGAAGCCTGAAGGATCTCAATGGAGCCCGTCTTGGCAGTGTGACCATGCGTGAGGCCGTCCGCCGGGCGGGAATTGATCCTCAGCTTATTGACGATGTGCGTTATGGGTGCTGCATGGAGCACCATGACACCCTAAATGTGGCCAGGGTGGCGGCCTTGATGGCCGAAATACCCGACTCTGTCCCGGCAGTGACCGTGAACCGGGTGTGCATTTCCGGAATGGAGGCTGTGCTTTCCGGCATGGCCATGATCAAGGCCGGCATGGCTGATGTGGTTTTGGCCGGCGGCCTGGAGCACATGTCCGGGGTTCCTTATGCCCTGCCCGGTGCAAGATGGGGTTACAGGCTCCAGGACAACAGGGTTGAAGACGCCTTGATCCATAAATTGCACGCCGGTTCCCACCTCCTTCCCCTGGCGGATGACGCTCCCATAGATCTGACCAGGTCTCCGGGAAAAGATTTTTTGGGCCAGCCCTATATCATGGGTCACACAGCCGAGTTTGTGGCTGATAAATATAAATTGAGCAGGGAGGAACTGGATGAAATCGCCCTTCGCAGTCACAACAATGTGCAGCGGGCCAATGAGCAGGGTGATTTTGATCAGGAAATTGTACCCATTGAAGTACAACGTCGTAAAAAGGAACCTCTTGTCTTTGATACAGATGAGCACTTCCGGCCCAACCTGACCCTGGATGATCTGCAGAAATTGCCTCCGGCTTTTGTTTCCGGGACTGGAAAGGTCACAGCCGGAAATTCCAGCGGGATCAATGACGGTTCTGCCGGTATGGTCCTCATGTCCGCTGGCAGGGCCAAAGAATTGGGACTGACACCCTTGGCCACCTTAAGGGCTGCGGGCAAAGGTGCATGTCATCCTGCGGTCATGGGCCTTTCACCCGTTCCGGCAGTCAGGGACTTGCTGACCAAAAGCGGATATTCGATGTCAGACTTTGAGCTTGTTGAGCTCAACGAGGCCTTTGCAGCCCAATACCTGGGGTGTGAACGGGAGTTGGGCCTGAACCGGGAAATCACCAACATCAATGGATCAGGGATAGGCATCGGCCATCCGGTGGGGGCCACAGGGGCCAGGATCATTGTCACCCTGATCCATGCCCTGCGGGCGAAAGGAAAAAGCCTGGGCCTGGCCACACTGTGCGGCGGGGGCGGGGTATCCATGGCCTGTGCCCTGGAGATCAATGATTGAAAGAATCCGGCTCCTTTGGGGCCGGATTCTTTAATGTTTTAAAACAATATGTTGCAAATAAATATTATAATATTTTAAAAATATTGACCTCAAGGCATGGACAATATTTTACTTATTGATTATATTTAATTTTAGCAGTTAAAACCATACTCAATTAGGGGGAAATATGTCCGAAATACAAACCAAAGAACTCAGCCTGCGCGAAATGCTGTCCAAAGCCGGGATCACTCAAAAGAAGATCGCTGAAAAGGCCAAGGTCTCGCCTGCAGCAGTTTCTTTGATTGTGGCCGGCAAGTCCAAATCCAAGCGCATCGAGGACATCATCCGGGCAGAGGCGGAAAAGGCACTGGCCGAACAGGAACAAGAGGCCTAGTGGGTGGTCTTTT
>JBKHIL010000115.1:0-5877 GCA_046538645.1 Desulfovermiculus sp. | reverse complement strand
GTCCTGAAACAGGAAAATGATGTCTTCTCAGCCATCTGTTATCGTTTCGAGTACAGAGTCTGGCAACTGTTCACTGATACCCGATAATGAATTTTACTGCATCAGGAGGTGTGTTATGTGCGATGTGCACGTCTATCTCAAAACCGGGGACAGCCAGGAAAAGATTTTAGAAAGCGTAGAATATCTGGAGGCCAGGGGGCAGGAAATTACCGCCCGGAACATCTTTGGCCAGGAAAAGACGGTCCGGGCCAGATTTACTCTTTTTGACAACTCCCAAAACAGTATCCTTCTTGAAGCCATAGAGCATTAAACGGCCTTTTCAGGGATGAAAAAATACGGGTCAAAACCCTGGTTCCTTGAGGCCTTGGTCCTATCATCAGAGGAGTTCGGTATGACCAGGTATAAAAAAATCGTTGCCTGCCTCACCTGTGCGCTTGGTTGTCTCACATTTGTGTTGCAGGCCCAGGAATCCGATGCCCGGATCATCTGGCGCGGTCAATCCAGCTATCCGGCTGGCCTTCCCCAGCTCTATGCCCCGGCTGAACGCTTTGCCGAACTGGTGGAAGAACTGACTGACGGGGAACTGATCATCCGCATGCAGCCTGGGGGATCTGTTGTACCCTCCAAACAGGTCTTTGACGCTGTGAGCAGCGGAACCCTGGATATCGGGTGCACCTGGGCCGGCTGGTGGATCGGCAAATTCCCGGCCTCGGTTCTGTTTGCCAATTCCTACCCCAACGGCATGCAGATGCGGGAAATGCTCAGCTGGATCTACCATGGCGACGGCCTTAAGTTGTGGAACGAAATGTATGCAGACCATGATGTTGTTGTCCTGCCGCCCTACGGCATGCTTGGGTCGGAGAACTTTTGCTGGTCCCGGAAACCGATCAACAGCCTGGAAGATTTCAAGGGCCTCAAGTTCCGCACTGTGGGCGTATGGGGAAAATGTCTGGAGCGCCTCGGAGCTCGGGTGGTCAGCCTGGCTGGAGGCGAAGTCTATCCTGCATTGGAAAGAGGAGTCATTGATGCCGCGGAATTCGGTACCCCGGCCATTGACCGCAAGCTTGGCTTTGAGGAGATCTGCCCCTATCTGAAGGTCCCCGGAATTCACGAGCCCTGCGCCCCCTTAGAGACTTTAGTCAATGAAAAGACCTGGAATAAACTCCCGGACCATCTCAAGCCCAAGGTCGAATATGCCTTGAAAATTTCCTGCTTTGAAGCCATTAATGAGGCCATGAAACAGGATGCCGAGGCCATGGAATACTTTATGAACAGCTCCAAGGTGGAAGTGTCCAAGCTGACCCCGGAAATGATTGAAGAGATAAAGCGCATAGGTCAGGAAGAGATGGACAAGATGGCCAAAGACGATGAATTCTTTGCCCAGGTCTTAAAGTCCCAGCGCAATTTCCGGAAGCTGGTGGAACCCTATGCCGATCTGGTTCGCCTGCCCTTCCCCTATGCCGGCTCTGCTGACGAATAGGCGGCTGTCCAAACTGAGCTGGGAGTGAACCGGAGCGGATTCGTATTCAGTGTTCAGATTTTCCGGAGGAAAATCTGAACACTTCTTGTGCCTTACACCTGCGAACATATTTACCGTGGAGGCCTGCTGATGCTTGGCTTGATAGACCGCATCAATGCCTGGGTGGGAAAAGGTGTGGCCTGGCTGGTCCCGATCCTTATCCTGGAGCTGGTCTACGATACTGCCGTCAGGTATCTGTTCAATGCACCCACCCAGTGGTCCTATGACATTTCCTACATGCTCTATGGGACCATATTTCTGGCTGCTGCCGCCTATACTTTGCAAAAAGACAAGCATGTGCGCATTGAGCTCCTCTACGACCACTTCTCCCCCCGGGGAAAAGCGGTCATGGACTGCTTGGGCTATCTCATCTTTTTCTTCCCCCCGCTTTTGGCCCTTGTGTACTTCGGGACGCTTTTTGCTTGGAAGTCCTGGGTCTTATTGGAGACCGGCGGCGAGAGCATGTGGCAGCCCCCCATATATCCCTTCAAGACCGTCCTGCCTTTGGCCTCCCTCCTCCTCTTGCTGCAGGGGGTTGCGCTTTTCATCCGCTCTGTGCACACCATCTTTCAAGGAGCACGCGGTGATGGCCAGTCCTGAACTCCTGCTCTGCTTCCTCTTCGGGGGTTTGATCCTGGGTCTGGCCACCGGGTTCCCGGTCCCCTTTGTCATGCTGGGCAGCTCATTAATCGTTGGGGTCCTGGGCGCTGGAGAAGCCTTTTTTCACATGCTCGTCTTACGTTTTTTCGAGACCATGCACAATTATATCCTGGTCTCCATTGTTCTCTTCGTCTTTATGGGCATCATGCTCGAACGCTCCGGAGCAGCGGAGAGGCTTTTCTCTTCCCTCCACCTGATCCTGGGCGGATTGCGCGGCGGCCTCGGGCTGGCCGTGATTGCGGTCTGCACGATCATGGCCGCTGCCACCGGAATCATGGGCGCTCCGGTCATCATCATGGGCCTGTTTGCCCTGCCTCATATGCTCAGCCGCAACTACGATCCGGCCCTGTCCTCCGGCTCGATCTGTGCCGGAGGTACCCTGGGCATCCTCATTCCTCCATCCATCATGCTCATCGTCTACGGCCCCATGGCCGGCATGTCAGTGGGCCGACTGTTCATGGCCGCCATTGTTCCCGGTCTGATCCTGGCCTCCCTCTATGCCCTGTATATCCTCCTGATCTGCTTCTTCAAGCCAGAGCTGGGTCCGCCTTTGCCCAAGGAACAACGCAGCGCATCCGTGGGGAAAAAGCTCCTCCTGGTCATAACCTCCATGCTCCCAACCCTGCTCCTTATCCTCTCTGTTTTAGGAACCATTTTCTTGGGCATAGCCGCCCCCACTGAGGCTGCCGCGGTAGGCGCCTTTATCAGCGTGCTTCTGGCCTGGGCTTACGGCAACCTGTCCTGGAAAACCCTCCAGGAGGCCTTTGTTCAAACCACCCTTGTCTCTTCCATGATTCTGCTCATTGTTGCCGCCGCTTTTGTCTTTACCGGAACATTCATGCTCCTGGGCGGGGGCTTTATGGTCCAGGATTTCCTGCTCAATCTCCCCTTCGGACCCTGGGGGGTGTTGATTATCATGATGGCTGCCTTTTTCACCTTTGGCCTGTTTATGGAGTGGGTGGGCATTGTGCCCATTTTGGTCCCCATTTTCACTCCAGTCCTGCAGCAACTGGGATTTGATCCCTTGTGGTCAGCCATCCTTTTTTGCGTCACCATGCAGACCTCTTTTCTCACCCCGCCTATGGCTCCGGCCCTTTTTTACCTCAAAGGTGTGGCCCCGTCCGAAGTCCAGTTCGGACCGCACATCATCCGCGGCGTCCTGCCCTTCATCCTCCTTCAGCTCATCGGCCTGGTCCTTATCGCTGCCTGGCCTGACCTGGTCCTGTGGCTTCCGAAGATGATGTTTCGGTAAGGCAAAACAATGCCTTGTAAAAATACTGCTCCAGAAGTAAAGTTGCAACTTGAGAATGATCGCTTTTTACGTATACAATGATAATCTTTTGGGCTTGGGCCCATAACCAGAAACTTTGCAGCACAATGTCTTTGGGAGGACGCATCTATGAAGATATGGCCTGGTCAGCCCTTTCCACTGGGGGCCGTCTATGACGGCTCAGGAACCAACTTTTCCCTGTTTTCCGAGATTGCCGATCAGGTTGAACTGTGCTTGTTCGACCATGACGACCAGGAAATGCGCATTGAAATGCCGGAAGTGACCGCATTCTGCTGGCACTGCTACTTGCCGGGGATCGAGCCTGGACAACGCTACGGCTTTCGCGTCCATGGTCCCTGGAACCCGGCCGAGGGGCACCGCTGCAACCCGGCCAAGCTCCTTTTAGATCCCTATGCCAAAGCCATTTTGGGCCAGGTGCAATGGGACCAGGCTGCTTTCCCCTACGACCTTGAGCAGGGGCCGGAGGTCAAAAACGAGACCGACAGCAGCCCTTTCGTTCCCCGCTCCGTGGTCCATCAGCCTTTTTTCGACTGGAGCGGGGACCGCAGACTGCAGCTGCCCTGGCATGAGACCATCATCTACGAAACCCACGTCAAGGGCTTTACCATCCAAAACCCCAACATCCCGGAAGATATCCGGGGCACCTATGCCGGGCTGGCCCATCCTGCGGCTGTTGAGCACCTCAAAAACCTGAACATCACCGCAGTGGAGCTCATGCCTGTCCACCAGTTCATTCACGACAAGCACCTGGTGGACAGGGGGCTTAAAAACTACTGGGGATATAACTCCATTGGCTACTTCGCACCCCACAACGAGTATTCCTCTGATCAGCGCCCGGGAGCAGGGGTGGCTGAATTCAAAGAGATGGTCAAGACCCTGCATCAGTCCGGGATTGAGGTCATCCTGGACGTGGTTTACAACCACACTGCTGAAGGCAATCACCTGGGTCCCATGTTTTCCTTAAAGGGCATAGACAATGCCTACTACTACCGATTAACTGATGATCCCCGCTACTATATGGATTACACCGGCACAGGCAACAGCCTGAACATGCGCCATCCTCATGTCTTGCAGCTGATCATGGATTCGCTTCGCTATTGGGCTTTGGAAATGCATGTGGACGGCTTCCGATTTGATCTGGCCTCCACCCTGGCCCGGGAACTGCACGATGTGGATCGGCTCTCGGCCTTTTTCGACATCATCCAACAGGATCCGGTTATCAGCCAGGTCAAGCTCATAGCCGAGCCATGGGATGTGGGTGAAGGCGGGTATCAGGTGGGAAATTTCCCGCCAGTGTGGTCGGAGTGGAACGGCAAATACCGGGACTGCGTGCGCGATTTCTGGAGAGGAGAGGACCAGACCCTGGGCGAGTTGGCCTACCGGTTCGCCGGGAGCCCGGACTTATATGAAAACACCAGCCGCCTCCCATTTGCCAGCATCAATTTCATCACCGCCCATGATGGATTCACCCTCCACGACCTGGTCTCCTACAATGAAAAACACAACCAGGACAACGGAGAGGACAATCAGGACGGGGAAGACTTTAACCGGTCCTGGAACTGCGGAGCTGAAGGCCCCACGGATGATCATGAGGTCTTGGCCCTGCGGGAGCGGCAAAAACGCAATTTCCTGACCACCCTTTTTCTCTCTCAGGGGGTCCCCATGCTCCTGGGCGGAGATGAAATGGGCCGCACCCAGCAGGGAAACAACAATGCCTACTGCCAGGACAATGAGCTTTCCTGGTATGATTGGGAAAATATTGATCAGGAATTGTTAGATTTCTGCCAGAACCTGATCGGCTTCCGTCTGACACATCCTGCATTCCGCCGTCGTCACTGGTTCCAGGGCCGGTCCATACACGGCAGCCAGACCTCCGACATTGCCTGGTTCACCCTGGAAGGCAAACAAATGGATGAGGAAAACTGGGGAGAAGGTTTTGCCAAATCCCTGGCTGTTTACTTCAACGGCCAGAACATTCCCAATCCCAATCCCCGCGGGGATGCGGTCAGTGACGACAATTTCTATATCATCCTCAATGCCCACTATGAACCGCTCAACTTCACCTTGCCCTCGGCCCGGTGGGGTAAAAGCTGGATCAAGATCCTGGATACCACAACTGGCTGGCTGAAAGAGGAAGAGCTGATTCAGGCTGAAGGGAATATTGACGTGCAGGACAGGTCCATCGTCCTTCTGCAGCAGGATAACAGAGCTTAAGAAAGAGTATTCTCTCCCGCCTTTGGCGGGATCAGCCCCGCCGCTGGCCGCAAACCGCCAGTTTGATCAAGTCGGCTTGATCAAGGATGAAACGTGAGCTTTGACATGTAGGGGCGAAGCTTGTCTTCGCCCCCAAGACCGAGCAGAGCGAGGCATGAATATCCATTCTTTCTTCGTTCCCAGGGTCCTCCCT
>JBKHIL010000114.1:0-5894 GCA_046538645.1 Desulfovermiculus sp. | reverse complement strand
AAAAATGAAAATATTCTTTCATGCGGCCTATGAGTACACTCTCCTCTATATTGGCAGAACGCTTTCCGGATATGACCCCAAGTCAACGCCGTATTGCCCGGCATGTCTTTCATCATATTAATGACGTCCTGGTGGCCACCCAGGCTCAGCTGGCCGAACAAGTGGGTGTATCCGAAGCCACAGTTTCCAGATTTATCCACACCCTTGGCTTTTCCAGATTCAAAAGCTTCAAGGACGCCCTGGCCAAGGAGGCTCTTCCCGACTTCTCCACCACCCGTCGTCTGGTGGATTCATCGGACCGGCTGCAGGGAACTGTACTCTCCACAGTTTTGTCTACAGATATGGCCAATATCCAGGAGATTCACTCCTCTATGGCCGAAGACAGCTTTGAGCGCGCCGTACAGGCCTTGGCCAAGGCCAAACACATATATATTCTGGGATTAAGGTCCAGTTATGCCCTGGCTTTTTATCTTTACTTTACTCTGCGCTTTTTTTCCTCCAATGCCAAACTATTAAAGCCCGATGTTGGGGATATGCCCGAACAGGTAGTGGGCTGTGATACAGGTGATGTACTGATCAGCATCAGCTTCCGCCGCTATACCAAGCTGGCCATTGATCTGACCCGAAAATTGAAAAAAAAGGGCCTGAAAACAGTGGGCATAACCGACAGTATGCTCTCTCCCCTGGCCCACCTGGCTGATATACCCCTGATTACTCCAACTACTATTCCCAGTTTCTTTGAATCCTATACCGGGCCGATGAGCCTGATCAACGCCTTGCTCGCCTCTCTGGCTCTGCGCCGGGAAGGTCAGGCCCTCACTGCCCTGGACCATATGGAATCAGCCTTTGAGGATTTCGAAACCTATTTCCAGGACTGAAAACAAAGGAGGGAAACGTATTTCGGCATTACACTGGTGACAGCAGGAGGCCTTCTTTTTTCACTCCAATCTATTTAAGGAGGATGCCATGGCAAAAAGATTCACTCTCACCGCTTTATTGTCTGCATTGGCCCTGGTTCTCATCTCCAGCCTGGCCTGGTCGGGAACCACATTTACGACCATGGGCACCGGAAGCCCGGGCGGGGTGTATTATCCCCTGGGGGGAGGAATGTCCGTGGTCATTCAGAAAACCGTGGACGGAGTGCGCTGCGCCGCTGAATCCACCGGAGCATCAGTGGAAAACTGCCGCCTGGTGGGACTTGGGGATACGGATATGGGTATGGTTATGGGCAGTGTGGGCTATGACGCCATCAAAGGCCAGGATCCATTTGAGAAAGAATATCCTCTGGTGGCCTTATTCCAGATGTATCCTGCCCCGGAGCATATCGTGACCACCAAGGATTCCGGCATCAAGTCCATCCAGGATCTCAAGGGCAAAAAAGTATCCATTGATGTTCCAGGAAGCGGATGCTCAACCATGGCCAAGGCTATGCTCCGAGAAGCCGGATTCGACCTGGAAGAAGACTTGAAACTGGCCAACCTCTCCCAGTCCGAATCGGTTCAGGCCCTGAAGGACGGAAATGTGGACGCCTGCTTCTTTAACTTCGCCTATCCCGCCTCAGCGGTCATGGACCTGGCCGCCACCAGGGACATTGTCCTTGTTCCGGTCAGCGAGGACCTGGCCGAAAAGATCCTGGACAAGTACCCCTACTATGTCCAGACCACTATTCCCGGCGGCACGTACGACGGGGTGGATGAAGACGTATTGTGCATCGGCGACTCCAACCTGATGGTGGCGCACAAGGACATGGATGAAGACCTGGCCTATAAAGTCACCAAAGCCATCTTTGAAAATGTTGATCAGGGCAAACACGCCCTGGTGGACATCCATCCCATTGCCAAGCAACTCACTCCGGAAAATGCGGTCAAAAGCCCTCTTGATCTGCATCCAGGGGCTTTGCGTTATTTTAAGGAACAGGGAGTAGAACCTTAGGCCAAAGTACCCCGCACCGCCGGATGGCCAGCAGGCCATCCGGCTGCTCCAGGGATGTATGCCCTATGCGTAAAGCCGTGTTTTCATATCTTGCAATCAGTATGGCCTGCATAGCCACTTGTGTCGGGTTGCAGCCAGGAGCGGCAGTTCCCGCTGACCACTCCTATCGCCTGGAGATTGTGCATCGGACCCAAAAAATCGTTTTACGTTCTTATCCTGTTGAGCCGGGGGAGGAATTTTGCCTGCACTATACACACTCTTCAGATCATACTCCGATTGTGGACCGCTTTCAGGTCACCTCTAAGGGACAGCTGGTTCTCGTGGAAGAAAAATTTGCCTGGTACGGATCAGGACTGGCCTTTCATCCCCGCGAAAACATCGATCTTTCAAAGACCTGGACCCAAACGCATATGTACAGGCATATGGATCCCTTTTATCTCCGGGTGGGCAGAGTCGCCGGACACAATCTGCACATTCAGGACCAAGTGATCGCCTTGCAGGATATCGCTCCAGGCGGGACCAGCCTGCTGTTCAGAGTTCGACCTAAAGGAGAGTCATGTCATGAGTGAAGAGCACAAAACATCACCCAATCATCCTCAATCCAAAGATCGCGACTCCAGCCAGGATTCTTCCTCCCAGGTCCATCAGGTGCTCTCAACCTTTGAAAAATCGAGAAACTTTACCGGGCTTCAGGGAGTGCTGCTCAGTGGAGTAGCTGTGGCCGCCTCCCTCTACCATCTCTTCTACGCCTACTTTCATCCCTTTTTTGCTCTGGATCACCGGGCATTACACTGGTTTTTCATGTCCATCATCATCTTTGCCCGCTATCCGTTTTCCAAAAAGACCTCCCCCAAGGCCAGGCTGTCAGTCTTTGACTGGCTGCTTCTGCTCATCTCCTGTTTCATCTGCCTGTGGATCTTTTTCAACTCCACAGAAATCATGCACCGGGCCGGAAGTTACCCTGTCGAGGACGTGGTTCTGGCCTCGGCCCTAGTCCTTCTGGTCCTGGAAGCAGCCAGGCGGACCACCGGCATGGCTGTGACCTCCATAGCCATTGTCTTTATCTGTTATGTCCTCTTCGGTCCGTATCTGCCGGACATTTTAGCACATAAGGCCTATAGCATCGACCGCCTGTCCACTTACCTGTCCCTGTCCACAGATGGGATTTTTGGTGTGCCCATCGGAGTTTCGGCCAACTTCATTCTCTTGTTTATTCTCTATGGGGCGCTGCTGCGCAAGACCGGAGCCGGGCAGTTCTTTACTTACATCGCCTTCGCCCTCACCGGATGGGCCCGGGGTGGACCGGCCAAGGCAGCTGTGGCCTCCAGCACCTTTTTCGGCATGATCTCCGGGAGCTCAGTAGCCAACACCGTCACTACCGGTTCTTTTACCATTCCGTTGATGAAAAGGACCGGATACTCCGGGGAGTTTGCAGCCGGTGTGGAGGCCTGCTCCTCGACCATGGGCCAGATCATGCCTCCGATTATGGGTGCTGCGGCCTTTATCATGGCTGAATTTTTGTCTATTCCCTACTACAAGGTGTGCATTGCCGCCTTGATTCCTGCGTTTCTGGCCTTTGCCGCCACCTTTTTACAGGTCCATTTCCGGGCCACGGCCCTGGGGCTGGCCGGCATTCCCCGGGCCGAGCTTCCAACCATACGCGGAGCCCTGGCCCAGGGCTGGCACCATATCTTTTCCATTGTCCTTCTGGTCTACTTTCTGATGCGCAACTTCTCCCCGGAACGAGCAGTCTTCTGGGCTATCATGGCCACAGTGGTCTCTTCCCTTATCATGTGTCTGATACGCAAAGAATCGGTGAAAGAGTTCGGCCTGTCCATCCTGGCCGGGCTCAAGGAAGGGGCGCTGGGCTCGGCCGAAGTGGCTGCTGCCTGCGCCGCAGCCGGAATCATCATCGGTTCCATCACCATGTCCGGACTGGGCATCCGTTTTTCCTCCATGATCGTGGACGCCTCCATGGGCTATCTGGCCCTGGCTCTGCCCTTTACCATGCTGGCCTGCATCTTTCTGGGCATGGGCGTGCCCACGACTGCTCAGTACGTCATTATTTCCTCCCTGGTGGCCCCGGCCTTGTCCCAAATGGGGGTGGTACCCATTGCCGCTCACCTCTTTGTCCTCTATTTCGGAACCCGGGCGGACATCACTCCGCCAGTGGCTCTGGCCGCCTATGCCGGATCCGGAGTGGCCGGGTCCGACCCCATGAAGACCGGTTTGCGTGCCTTTCAGCTGGGTATCGCCGGATTCATCATACCCTTTATGTTTGTCTATGCCCCCGAGCTTTTGCTCATCGGACATCCAGTCAAGATCGGCCTGGCCTGCCTGACCGCTTTTTTGGGCATTTATTGCCTGGCCGCCGGAGTACAGGCCTGCATGCTTGTGCCTTCAAAATGGTATGAAACAGTCATCTTATTGTTCGTGGCTCTGCTCATGATCAAACCCGGACTGCTCACAGACAGCATCGGCATCCCTTTATTTGTTCTGGTCCTGGCTTCCCAGATCCTGCGCAGGAGAAGGCAGGGCCCCGGGCTGAAGACGGCTCAAGAGGGTGAGGCCTGAGCCGGAATTTACGCAGCACCCCTGCTCCATCAACGAACCTAAAGCACGAGGAAGGCTATGTTCACCCAACACCGACCCAACGATCATGTTTTTTACCGCAATCCCACCAAGTACTACCCGGAAGCTGACTACGGACAAGGCATTTATATCATAGACACAGCAGGCAAGCGATATATCGACGGCTGTAGCGGTGCCGTGGTGGTTTCCATCGGACATGGTTCGGAAAAGGTCAAACAGGCCATGCTTGACCAGGCGGACAGGGTGGCCTTTACCCATGGATCGCAGTTCACGACCAGGGCAGCCATGGATCTGGCAGCCAGACTGGTGGACATGGCTCCTGATGGATTGAAGTGGGTCTACTTTCTCTCCGGAGGATCTGAAGCCATTGAAACCGCGGTGAAAATGGCCCGACAGTACCAGGTTGACCGGGGAGTTCCCTCCAAATACAAGGTTATTTCCAGGTGGTCCAGTTATCACGGCAATACTCTGGGCGCCCTGGCCTTGAGCGGACATACCGGCCGGCGCAAGTACTACCAGCCCCTTATTCAACACACCCCGCACATTGCCCCGGCCTACTGCTATCGCTGTCCCCTGGGCCGGAAACCGGAAAGCTGCAGTCTGGAGTGCGCCGAAGAACTGGAAAAGGCTATCTTGTATGAAGGCCCGGATTCAGTATCCGCCTTTATCGCTGAACCTGTGGTCGGGGCCACAGCCGGAGCTTTGGTCCCCAAAGACGGCTACTTCCAGCGTATCCGGGAGATATGCGATCAATATGACGTCCTGCTCATCGTCGATGAGGTGATGACCGGAATCGGGCGTACCGGCCGGAATTTTGGGGTGGACCACTGGTCAATAACTCCGGATCTCCTCGTCTGCGCCAAAGGCCTGGCCAGCGGATATACCCCGCTTTTCTGCGCCATGGCCTCGGAGCCCATCCACAAGGCCATCCGGGAAGGCAAAGGGAATTTTGTCCACGGTCACACCTACAGCCAGAACCCTTTATCCTGTGCTGTCGCCCTGGCCGTCCTGGACACTATCAAGGAGAACAACCTTGTTCAGCGTTCAGCGGAGATGGGACAGGTCCTGCTAAAGGACCTGCAGGACCTGTATAAGCACCCAATAGTCGGAGATATTCGCGGTCTGGGCCTCTTTGCCGGGGTGGAATTTGTTCAGAACCGGCAGACCAAGGCCCCATTTCCCCCCCAGCACAAGATCACCAACCGGATCACGAATCGGGCCTTTGAAAAAGGCCTCATCGTCTACCCTGGATCAGGGTGCGCAGACGGGGTGAATGGCGATCATATCCTTCTGGCTCCGCCCTTTATCATCAGCAGAGAGCAGATTGCAGATATAGTTTCCATCCTGGACCAAACCTTTTCTGAAGTCAG
>JBKHIL010000113.1:0-5954 GCA_046538645.1 Desulfovermiculus sp. | reverse complement strand
GCTTCTTGCTGATAACAAATAACTGATAACAGATAACAAGCCTGCCAGAGGCGGCCCTGAAATCTGACACTTAAAACCCTTGAGTCACCCCCCCTCCCGCTCAGACCTTCGGCACGGCCTGCAGCAGCTTTTTGGTATACGGATGCTGCGGTGAGCGGTAAATCGTCTCTGAATCAGCCTGCTCCACAATCTGTCCCTGAGTCATGACCAGGACTTCATCGCTGACATGCTCGACTACAGCCAGATCGTGAGCAATGAACAGATAGGTCAGACCCAGTTCCTCCTGCAGGTCCTGAAGCAAATTGATAATCGTGGCCTGGACTGAGACATCCAGGGCACTGACCGGCTCGTCGCAGACAATGAACTCTGGCTCCACGGCCAGGGCCCGGGCTATACCGATGCGCTGCCGCTGTCCTCCGCTGAACTCATGGGGATAGCGAGGCAGAGAGTTTTGACCCAGGCCGACCATATCCAGAAGCTTGAGCACTCGCTTGCGCTTCTGGCCTGGATTCAGGGAGGGAAAATGGATGTCCAGAGGCTCGCTGAGAATCTTCTCTATGCTCATCCGGGGATTAAGCGAGTTGAAAGGGTCCTGAAAGATCATCTGCATCTTTTTGCGATACGGGAAAAAGGCCCTTTTGCCCATTTTGCTGATATCTTTTCCCTGATAGCGAATACTTCCGCTGCTCGGCCTGATCAATCTGACCAGGGTCTGGCCAATGGTCGTCTTCCCGCTGCCGCTTTCTCCGACCAGGCCCACTGTTGTCCTGGGACGAACGGCAAAGGAGACATCATCCACGGCCTTGATATACCCCCTGACTCTGCTGAAAAGTCCGCCGTGAACCGGGAAATAGACTTTCAATTGCTGCACCTCCAGCAGATACTGCGTCTGCCCCGGTCCGGTCCGGGCGGAGTGATACCCCCCTGGCCCGCCCTGAAAAGCCGGAAGGATTTTCTTATTCCCTGTGCTCATGACCCGTTATTTCCTCTGCAGTTTTGCCATCCAGTGATTCTATGCTCGGCAGGCGGCGCACCTTTCTGCCCAGGACCGGAATGCACTCTATCAGGGCCCTGGTGTACGCATGCTCAGGCCGGCTCAGGACCCGGGCACAGGCCCCCTGCTCCACAATCCGACCCTGGCGCATAACTGCCACCTGATCCGCAAAGCCGGAAACAATGCCGAAGTTATGGGTTATAAGCAGAATGGCCATGCCCATCTGCTCCTGCACATCCTTGAGCAGAGCCATAATCTGGGCCTGTATAGTCACATCCAGGGCCGTTGTAGGCTCATCAGCCACCAGGAGCTTGGGCCTGCAGGCCAGGGCCATGGCAATCATGACCCGCTGCTGCATCCCGCCGCTTAATTGATGCGGATAGTTTCCAATCCGCTTTTCCGGCTCATCAATACCCACCATGTCCAGGGCCTCAATGGTCTCCTGGCGCAAATCCTTGGTCTGCGGGCGGTGGAGCTTGATGGCCTCAGCAATCTGGTACTCAATGCTAAACACCGGATTCAGGGCCGTGCCCGGCTCCTGAAAGATATATGCGATATGTCTGCCCCGGTACTGTTTGAGCTCTTTGGGGGCACAATTCAAAAGATTTCGGCCCTGATACAGGACCTCACCCTTAACCCTGCATCCCGGGGGAGGAGGCAAAAGACTGGTCAGGGCCAGACCGGTGACGCTCTTGCCGCTTCCGCTCTCTCCGACCACAGCCAGAACCTGGCCCTGGTCAATGTAAAGAGAAATATTGTCCACAGCCCGGTGCACCTGAGAGTGGGCATGAAAGTCAACGCACAGATTGCGGACCTCCAAAAGCCTCGGTTCCCGCGATGCAGACTGATGCCCCTGGGTACTCATGTTCCCTTCCTTCCCATCTGCTGTCTGGGGTCTACAACATCGCGCAGGACATCACCCAAGACATTAAAAGTGATCACAGTGATGAAAATAGCCGCCCCAGGGGTAAGGAGCCACCACAGATTGAGGGTGAACACCTTGAGCTCCTGGGCCTGCTTGAGCATCAGCCCCCATGAAGTGCCCGGTTCCTGAATGCCCAGGCCGAGAAAGCTCAAGGCTGCCTCAGCCAGTATATAGGCTGGTATGCTCAAAGTGGCTGCGACCAGCAGATAACTGGCCAGGTTGGGCAAAAAATGGCGGACAAGTATTTTCCAGCTGCTCTGGCCCATGACCTCAGCAGCCAGCACAAAGGGCCTCTGGCGCAGAGACAGGGCCATGCCCCGAATAATCCGGGCCGCTCCGGCCCAGCCGATAAGGGAGAGGATAATGACAATGACCACATACATCTGTTCCGGCTCAAAGTGCTCGGCCAGGGCTCCACGCAAAGCGATCAACAGGTAGAGGGATGGGATGGCAATGACAAACTCCACCAGACGCATGGCCAGAAAGTCGGCCCGGCCTCCAAAGTATCCGGCCACTCCGCCCACCACAAAGCCCAGGGTCATGGTAATGCAGATCCCGATAAAGCCGATGCTCAGGGACACCTGAGCCCCGTACAGGAGCCTGGAAAACACATCCCTGCCGGTACTGTCACTTCCCAGGAGATAGATCCGGTGAGGCTTCTGGACCTGAAACAAGCGCATCTTGGCTGGAATAAGACCCCAGAAATGATATTCCTCCCCAGGGGCAAAAAAGCGCAACGGAACAGTTTCTCCTTCCACTGCTTTGTATCCGGCCGAAGCCGCATCCACCTGCTCGTAAACCTGAACCTGGGGCCGCCAGTCCTTAAACACTATCCTGGTCGGCGGATGGTAGGCCTTCTCCAGGTCCTGCTCTGTCGGTTGGTAGGGGGCCAGGAATTGAGAAAAGAGGGTACAGGCGTACATAAGCCCCAGCAGGAGCAGACAGCCCGCCCCAAGAGGGCGGTGGACAAGTTCTCGAAATACGTGTTTGAGCATGGCTTAGTTCTTATCCAGCCTGATTCTGGGATCAAACCAGGCCAGCAGCAGATCCGCAATCAAGTTGCCCAGCATGAGCATAACGCAGCCCATGAGCACTGCGGCCACAACCACAAATTCATCCTGCCGCATTAAGGCCTCAAAAATGAGCTGGCCCAGGCCTGGGTAATTCATGACGTTTTCCACCAGGACGGAGCCGGACAGCAATGAGGCCAGAATGAATCCGGACGCGCTGACCAGGGGATTTATGGCATTGCGCAGGACATGCACAAACATAACCCGGCCTTCGCCCACCCCCTTGGCCCGGGCCGTGGTCACAAAGTCGGCCCGGATATAGTCCAAAAAATTGGCCCGCATAATTCGCATATAGCTGGCCACACTGCCTATGCCCAGGACCACCGTGGGCAGCACCAGGTGATGGGCATAATCGGCCATCCGGCTCCAAAAAGGCATGAACTCGTGGTCCATGGAAGTCAGTCCCCCAACAGGGAACAGACCAGTATTGGCCGCGAACATGACCGCCAGCAGAGCCAGAAAAAATTCTGGAATGGACAGGGCCGCATAGGCAAACATGGAGCTTAAACGATCGAATATCGAATCCTTGAATATGGCCGCCAATACCCCGAGGGGAATGGCAATGCACAGGGCGAACATAATGGACAGGGCAGAGAGGACCAGTGTGGCCGGGATACGCTGCTTGAGCAAATCGGCCACCGGTATGCGATATATCCACGATTCCCCGAAGTTGCCCTGGGCCACATTTCCCAGCCATTTGGCATACCTGGTATACCAGGGCTTATCCAGGGCAAACTCCTCTTCCATGCGCTCAATATACTCGGCCGGAATATCCTGCTGGCTCCGGGCCACATCCAGAAAATCCCCAGGGGCTATAGCCATGAGCAGGAACACCAGGACTGAGATCCCGAACAGCAGGGGAATGGCTGCAACAATCCGCCTGATGAGAAAGGAAAGCATCACGACTCCGGATCAAGATACAGTTCGTCGATATTCCAAATTACCGATCCCATCGGGGGGATCTTGATGTTACGCCATTTGTTCTTTACCCCGGCATAGGCATGCGGAGTGAGCAGATAGAGAAGCGGCAGCTGCTCTGAAAAGATTTTCTGCATGCGATGCATATACTTCACCCGCTCATGCAGATCAAATGTCTCTTCCGAGGCCCGGATGAGTTCGTCCACCCGGGCCTCCCAGCCGGTCTGAGGCTCTTCTTGGCCCGGATTCCAGACATGGAGCCGGCCGGAGCTCAGGTATATGGACCTGCCCCCGGAAGGATCAGCCCCTCCGGTAAAACCCATGGTGGCCGCCTCGTATTCAAAATGACGGCTGATCCGGGCCACCATGGTTCCAAAGTCCAGAGAGCGGATCTCGACCTTTATGCCCAGGGCCTTCATGTTCTCTTTGAATGTGGACAGAATTTGAGGCGTGGTGCTGCTGCCTTCAGAAGCAAAAACCTCAAACTCGACCCGACTGCCGCTTTCGTCATACAGATTTCCATCCGGGGACAGGTCAAAGCCCTGTTCTTGCAGCAGTTGCCGGGCCCGGCCGGGATCATAGGGATATTTGGGGACATCCGGGTTGTACCAGCGCTGGTTGGCCGGACTGATGATCGAATGCAGCAGCTCTGCCCGGCCAAAATAGACGCTCTGGATCAGCCCCTGACGATTGAAGCCATGCAGAATGGCCTGCCGAAACTCCTTATTGGTGAACCATTTGAGCTTATGCGGCTGGACATACGGCCGGCCCTGGTCATTAGTCCCTGGTTTTTGATTGAACCAGATAAAGCTGATTCCAGATGCCGGTCCGCGATGATGGACCTGGTAGTCGTGCAGATTTTCGTTTTCCCGGACCCCGACCACATCACCCGGATCAATAGAGGCCACGTCAATTTGCCCTGAGGCAAAGAGAACGGTCTCAGTGTTTTGGTCCTGGACATATCTGTTGACCAGGTAATCCACATAGGGCAGTCGCTGTCCCTTGCTGTCCATCCGCCAGTAATGAGGATTGGGCTCGAAAATCGTCCGCTGGCCGGGCTTGAAGGATCGGATCCGGAAAGGCCCGGTCCCCACCAATTTCTCCGGGTTGTGCATGGCCGTGCGCACACTCCAGTCTTGAAGCAGTTCTCCGCTCTCATAGGCCTTGCCCAGGATATGCCGGGGCAGGATACCTATAAACCCGATAACATATAAAAAGGGTGAATAGGGTTTGGCCGTTGAAAATCGTACAGTATGCCGATCCACCTTTTCAAACTCAATGGGTTGGCCGGCAATGGTGTACTGCCCCTGGTAGCGGTTGGGATAGCGCTCGTCGAACAGGGCCTTGAAGGTAAAGATGACATCATCAGCTGTGAACGGCTCCCCGTCGCTCCAGCGCACCCCTCGCCGCAAGTGCATGGTAATGGTCCGCTGATCAGAAGAGATGTCCCAGGAGCGGGCCAGTTCCGGGACCACCTTCTCCTTGATCGGGTGATAGGTGGTCAAACCGTTTAAGATCTGGCTGATGACCTGGCTGGAGTAGGCATCTTCAGCCACCAGGGGATTAAATGTCCTGGGCTGCTGGGACTCGGCAGTGACAAAGACCCCTCCATAGTGCCCGGGCCTGGATTCACTGACCTCCGCATCCCGGGGCAGATCATGCCTGGACCTTTGGATGCTCCGTGTTTCTTCCTGGCATCCGCAGGCCAAGACAAGGATGAGGACCAGACATGCTCCAAGGACCTGTCTGGCCAGAGCGGTGAAAGGTGGGGATGAGAAAAAAGACAACATTATGCAAATTCCTGCTGCTCAAGCTGCGCTCGTATGAAACTAGATTTTACACCCCAGATGGCCTGCCCTTGAGGGCAAGGGCGGCCTACTGTTGAGCCGGCTTTTGCGTAGGGCGGGCTTGACCCCAAGCCCAGCTCTCTTCATGCTCTGTTTCATTCTTGATCAAACTGGGCGGCTGTGGCCGGTAGCTGCGCTGAACAATGAGTGCTTCTTCATCTTCTTGTACAAAAGGGTCCGGTGAATGCCCAGCTCCCTGG
>JBKHIL010000112.1:0-5956 GCA_046538645.1 Desulfovermiculus sp. | reverse complement strand
CCCTGCAGGAGCCGGATGTGGACAATCTGATCCGGGCCAAGGGGGCCATATACAGTGGCTGCATGACCCTGCTCAATGAGATCGGCCTGTCCATTAATGATCTGGACAGGATAATGATTGCCGGGGGATTTGGCAGCTATATCGACCTGGAAAAAGCCATGACTCTTGGCCTGCTCCCGGAGATGGATCCGGAAAAAATTACCTATGTCGGCAATGGATCAATGATGGGGGCTAAAATGAGCTCCTTGAACAATCATATTCGCCGGGACGTGGTTGAAGTCACCACCAAGATGACCAACTTTGAACTCTCAGAAACCACCTCCTATATGGACAATTATATGGCCTCTTTGTTTTTGCCCCATACTGAGCTGGAGAATTTTCCCAGGCTCAACGAACGGCTGCGCAAACGGCGGGAGATGAGCAACGAGTGAGCTGAGCTGCGGATGAAACCCGGGTTTGTTTTCTCCGCCTGCTCTGGGCCCTGGATGATCCAGTTTGGGACCCAGCAAAATAAAAAGTTGCGTGGAGCTCGGAACTGGGAATATATGCACCAGGATCTTTTTCCCAGCAAAGGTTTTGTCTTCAGGAGTTTGTTGACAAAAGAGAAATTTGCAGCTAGTGAGTTCTTATTTATTAAGCTCTTGAACTCCATAAAGATATTCGGCCTGCATCGTGCTCGTCGGCTGGTACTCAAGAATGCGTTATGGAGAAGGCGGTGCGATCCGCAGGGGGTGCACCTGATATATGCCTTAGGTTCTTCAATCATTTTCAAGCAATAAGGAGTGGATATGGGCTTTGAAATGGTGAAGGAAAACTATACCGGGTCGATCAAGGCCGTGAAATTGGGCCAGGGCGACAAAGCTGTGACTGTGGGCGGGGAATCCTGCCTTCCGTTTCACGCCTTTGAAGGCGAGATCCCCAATCCGCCCAAGATCGCCATGGAAGTTTGGGACATGGAGCCCAAGGAGTGGCCGGAAGCAGCCAGAGCTCCATTTAAAGACTGTTTGGGGGATCCAGCCGCCTGGGCCAAAAAATGCGTTCAGGAATTCGGTGCGGAAATGATTTCCCTCCAGTTGCGCAGCACAGATCCTAATGATCAGGATGCCAGCGCGGAAGAGGCAGTTGCTACGGTGAAGAAGGTCCTGGACGCAGTGGATGTGCCAGTGGCGGTCTGGGGAACCACAGCAGTGGAAAAAGACGCCGAAGTGCTCAAGAAGGTAGCGGAACAGTGTGAGGGGGCCAATCTGGCCATCGGACCTGTTGAAGACGCCAACCACAAGAGCATAGGGGCCGGGACCATGGGCTTTGGACATACAGCCATTGCCTCTTCACCTATTGATATCAACCTGGCCAAACAGATCAATATCTTACTTGAAAATCTGGGCATGCCTCTGGACCGCGTCCTCATAGACCCCACAACCGGTGGTCTGGGGTATGGAATGGAATATTCTTACTCAGTCATGGAGCGGATCAAGCTGGCAGCCCTGACTTTTGGCGACGACAAGCTGCAATTGCCCGTTTATAATAATCTGGCGTATGAGGTTTGGAAGTCCAAAGAAGCCAAAGAACCTGTAGACGAAAATCCCCTCCTGGGTGATCCGGAACGCAGGGCCGTGCTCATGGAGTCCGTGGCCGCTGTGTCCTACCTGATGGCCGGATCCAATGTGCTTGTCCTGCGTCATCCAGAATCAGTACGTCTGGTTCGCTCATTTATTCAACTCATGGTCGAAGGCGGCAAGGCTGATCAGGTAGGAGAGATAAACAAGCTCCTGACTGAGCCGGAGATCGATTATCTCTCTATGTCCCCGGAAATGGATCTGAGCATCGAGGAGGAGAAAAAGGCGGCCGCACCCAAGAAGGAAGAAAAGCCCGCTGCAGCGGCCAAGCCAGAAGCCAAGCCGGAGCCCAAGGCTGAAGCAAAGCCTGAACAACCCAAAGCCGAAGAAAAGCCGGCTGCAGAACCAAAACCGGAAGCGGCTCCGGTCGAGCCTGCGGCCAGGCCGGCAGAGACAGCAGCAGGCCCGGCGGTGGATGAAGCCAAGATTCGAGCCGAAATAGAGGCCAAGGTCCGGAGGGAGATGGAAGAAAAGGCCAAGGTTGAAGAGGAATCCAAGGCCAAGGCTGAGGAGGAGGCCAAGGCCAAGGCCGAGCAGGCCAAAAAAGAAGCGGAAGAAAAGGCCAAGCGGGAAGCGGAAGAAAAAGTCAAAAAGCTGGAGCAGGATGCCAGAGAGATCCGGGACAAAGTAAACAAGGCCAAGGCCGGAGCCCAGGAAGTACAAGGGAAAAAAGCCGAGCCTGTGCCTGAATCGGTTACGGACCGGATTGTCACTCTGCTTGATCGCTTCCACAGACGATCGGCCTGAGGTGAGAGGGCGTCACAAGAGATAAGGATAAACCTGTGAAAAGGAGTGCATTATGTCAAAACTCGTAGCCTTTGCGGCCATCCAAGGCGGCTATAATATCGTGGCCAAGGCCGAGGGTCAGCTCAAGCAGGCCTTGGAAACCTATGAAGCCAGCACCAAGATCGGCTTTCCCAATACCGCGTATTATCTCCCGGTGATCTATTCTTTATCCGGCATCAAATGCGAAACCCTGGAAGACTTGCAAAAACCCATGCAGTTTGCCCACAGACTGCTCCCCCCCCATGTGAAAAGCGTAAACCATCTCCCATACCTTGGTTCTCTGCTTGATGCCGGCATGGCTGCCCTGTTTGCCTTCGAGGTCCAGGAAGCCCTGCGCTATCTCTATGAACCTGATTTCTATCTGCCCTCGGCCGAAGAAATCGACGAGGACAACAATAAGATCTGGCTGGGAGCAGCCGACGATGTGATTATGCGCAAACGGGGTGTGGAATTCGTGGATGGTTCCGCTCCGGGATTTGCGGCTATTGTGGGTGCGGCCCCGGATGCAGAGACGGCCAAGATGATTGTGGAAGAGTATCAGCAGAAGAACCTGTACATCTTTCTGGCCGCAAACCAGAATGGAACCACCTGCGCCGAGCAGCTGCGGGAAGCCGGAGTGCAGATCGGGTGGAATACCCGGATTGTGCCTTTTGGTCCGGACATTTCCTCCGCGGTCTTCGCCCTGGGCTTTGCCAACCGGGCCGCCCTGGCCTTTGGCGGAGTTGAACCCGGGGACTACAAGCGGGTGCTTATGTACAACAAAAACCGCATATTCGCCTTTGTCAACGCCCTGGGCGAAGTGAATGCGGAATGGGCTGCTGCCGCGGCCGGTGCGGTGAACTGGGGCTTTCCGACCATTGCCGATACCGACATCCCGGAGATCCTGCCCACAGGTGTATGTACCTATGAACATGTTGTGGCCAATGTCCCTCATGAGGAGATCGCCCAAAAGTCTATTGAGGTCCGCGGGTTGAAGGTTTCGGTCTCCAAGATCGACATCCCCTGCGCCTTTGGACCGGCTTATGAGGGTGAGCGCATCCGCAAGGCCGATCTCTATGCCCAGTGCGGCGGCGGAAAGACCCAGTGCACAGAACTGGTCAAGATGGCGGATATGAATGAGATTGAGGACAGCAAGGTCGAAGTCGTGGGTCCGGAACTTAGCGAGGTGAAGGAAGGCGGCACCTTCCCCATGGGCATTTATGTCCAGGTGGCTGGCCGGGAGATGCAGGCCGACTTTGAACCCATCCTGGAGCGCCAGATCCACCACCTGGTTAACTATATCCAGGGTGTTATGCACATCGGACAGCGGGATATATCCTGGGTCCGGGTGGGCAAGGCAGCAGTGGAAAAGGGTTTTACCCTCAAAGACATCGGTGTGGTCCTGCATGCCAAGTTCCATCAGGATTTCGGCAAGATCCTGGATAAGGTTCAGGTGACTCTGTATACCAAGGCAGAAGATGTGGACAAATTGACTGAACGGGCCCGAGCCGAGTACAAGACCCGGGACGAACGGGTGGAAAATATGCGGGACGAGGATGTGGAGACCTATTATTCCTGCACCTTGTGCCAGTCCTTTGCCCCCAACCACGTGTGTACGGTCAGCCCGGAACGGACCGGGCTGTGCGGAGCCTACAACTGGATGGACTGCAAGGCATCCTTTGAGATCAACCCCACCGGGCCCAACCAGCCCATTGAAAAAGGTGAGTGCCTCGATCAAAGGTACGGGCAGTGGAAAGGGGTGAACGACTTTGTGTACAAGGCCTCCAAGGGCGGAATCGACCATTACAACTTCTACTCTATTGTCTTTGATCCCATGACCACCTGCGGATGCTGCGAGTGCGTGGCTTCCGTCCTGCCTCAATCCAATGGGGTGATGACCGTCAACCGGGACTATCAGGGAGAGACTCCCTGCGGAATGACGTTTACCACCCTGGCTGGGACCATTGGTGGCGGGGCATCAACTCCTGGATTTGTCGGACACTCCAAATTCAATATTACCCAACGCAAGTTCATTCGCGGAGACGGACCTTTTGACAAGGATCCGCATGGCGGCCTGCTCAGACTGGTCTGGATGCCCAAGATGCTCAAAGATGAAATAAGGGACCGGTTTGAAGAGCGGGCCAAAGAATTGGGCGTTCCCGACCTTTTGGATCGTATCGCAGACGATACAGTCGGCACTACAGAAGCTGAAATTCTGCCTTTCCTCAAGGAAAAGAAACATCCGGCCCTGGATATGGAACCGATTATGGGCGGGTAAGAAATACAAGCAAGGGTGGGTCTGACCCACCCTTGCTTTGTGTTGGAGCTTTAGGTGTTGACAAATGCATGCGCTGACAGGCGTTGACTACTGCTAGAGAAAAGGAGCGCGATATGGGTCTGACCGGAATTCAAATTTTCAAGATGCTCCCGCAGACCAACTGCAAGGAGTGCGGGGCGGCGACCTGCCTTGCCTTTGCCATGAATTTGGCTGCAGGCAAGGCTGAACTGGATGCCTGCCCCTATGTATCAGACGAAGCCAGAGAAAAGTTGGCTGAAGCATCAGCTCCTCCTATCCGCCCGGTTAAGGTGGGCAAAGGGGTTCGGGCCCGGACCCTGGGCGGTGAAACCGTGGAGTACCGGCACGAAAAGACATTTTTCAACCAGCCGGCCCTGGCGGCTTTGGTCGGATCCGACATGGCCGAGGACGAGCTGAAGACCAAATTGAAAAAATGGAACGCCTTTCAATATGACCGGGTGGGATTTAATCTCCGCCCGGAATTTGTAGCTTTAAAGGACGTTAATAAGGATAAGGACGCATTTGCAGCCAAGGCCAAACACGTGGCTGAAGAGTCCGAGTTCAACCTGGTGCTCATGAGTGAAGACAAAGAAGTGATGCAGGCCGGAATCGAGGCCTGTAAGTTCAAACGTCCGCTCATCTATGCAGCCACTGAGAGTAATGCCGATGACTTCGGGCAGCTGGCCAAGGACAATGAACTCCCCTTGGCCGTAAAGGCCGAATCAGTGGACAAAGTTGCTGAACTTACGGAAAAGCTTATGGGCATGGGCTTGAAAGACTTGGTGGTTGATCCTGGCAGTCGGGAGCTCAAAGGGGCCTTTGAAGATATGGTCGGAATGCGCCGGGCCGCCTTGCGCTCCAAAAACCGATCCGTCGGTTTTCCGACCATCGCCTTCCCCTGCGAAATGGCCTCTAATCTGGACACGGAAGCCATGATCGGGGCTATGTTTGTGGCCAAATACGGCTCATTGATCGTGTTTTCCGATTTCACGGCCGAGCTGCTGTTCCCCATCCTTTTGGAGCGGCTCAATATTTACACTGATCCACAACGTCCGATGACTGTTACCGAAGGAATCTACGAAATCGGCAAGCCTGACGAGAACTCTCCGGTTCTGGTGACCACCAACTTCGCCCTGACCTACTTTATTGTGGCCGGGGAGATCGAGGGCAGCAAGGTTCCTAGCTGGTTGTTGATTAAGGACTCAGAGGGATTGTCTGTGCTCACCGCCTGGGCAGCGGGAAAATTTGCCGGCGATGATGTGGGCATGTTTGTCAAAAA
>JBKHIL010000111.1:0-5980 GCA_046538645.1 Desulfovermiculus sp. | reverse complement strand
TGCATCCACAGGCAGGGATGGGCCGCCTTGGCCTGTTCGTCCGGCTGGATGCGCCAGATCTGTCCGCCCAGGACAGTATCGATGCCGGCTTGTTGTCTGGGGTCACGATTCCTGGTCCGTGCTGAGGTGGAACCATAGCCAGGAAAATTTTGGTTGATCATGCTCATCATAACGGCCTCCTTATCGCAGTTTAAAAGCTGATAGACTCTGTGTTTGTATTTTATATTGCAAGGGCCGGGCCAAGATGGAAGGGGGCTGGAACATGCCAGGAAAAAGACCGAAGCCCGGTAGGTATCAAGGCCATGGCGGATCAGAGCGGTGGAAGAGAAGGCGGACAGGACATGCGGATGCTGTGGCGTTTTCCAGCAGGAGAAAAGGGATGATTGCGGGAACTGACAGATATTTATAATAAAAACAATTGGTTGAATAATAAGCGGCAATGTGGAAAAAGACAACGCTGCAATCGGATAATTCAACACCTAGTGGTCTGTAAGGCGGGCAAGTTCCTCATCGAGCATGATCCGGCAGTAGCGGCAGAAGGTGAGAGTCTTGTGATCAACGTCTTTGATGCTCCGGCAGTAATGCATAATACAGGTCTGATCCGGGCAGTGCTTGAGATAAAAGGTGTGTCCCAGTTCATGCAGGGCTTCCTTGATCACCCGCTGTAAAAAGACCTCTCCGGATGACTTTGCCGGCAGGCCGTCTCCTAAACGGTAGGTGGAGATCATGGCCGCCCGTCCTCCCATTTGGGCCTCTCCGTAAACATGGGTCAAGATTGGGATGAATAGGTCCACTTCAGCAATGGCCAGGATTTTCGAGCAGTCCTCTGGGGCTGCCTGGTCCAGAGCTTGGAGAATGGAAGTGGAGTGATATTGGTTGCGACTGAAATGATATGCAAATTCAATCCCCTGCAGCAAAGGGGCCGAAGAGGCTGGCAGTCCAAAGGCCTCATGTACGGCCTCACACACAGGGTGCAGTATGGATGACGGGGGATTGTGGATGGAAGTGACCAGGATTTGGGCATGCATGGGCAGGATAATCCCTGGAGCTCATGATTTCTTGCTCAGACCGTAGCGTTTGAGTTTGTGGTACAATGTTGAACGGTCGATGCCCAGGATCTCGGCTGACTTTTTGATATTCCAATTGGTCTGTTCCAGGATGGAGCTGATGTGCTCCTTTTCCAGCTCCCGCAGGCTTCGCCCCTGTTTTTCCCCGGTCTGGGCCGCACTGAGGATGGGCAGGTCCTGAGGCAAAATGGTGCGGGATTTGCCCACCACCACTGCCCTTTCTATGGCATTTTCCAGTTCCCGGACATTGCCCGGCCAGTCGTAAAGCATCATTTCATCCAAGGCCGCCCGGCTTATGGAATCAATATTTTTATTTGTCTCCTGGGCAAATCGAAGGCGGAAATGATCAGCCAGAAGAGGAATATCTTCTTTGCGCTGACGCAGGGGCGGGACCTGAATACAGATGACTTTGAGCCGGTAGTAGAGATCGCGGCGGAAGCTCCCATCCTGTATGGCCTGCTCCAGATCTTTGTTGGTAGCGGCTATAACCCGGAAATTGGCTTCAATGGGCTGGGTGCCGCCCACCCGGTAGAAGGTGCGCTCTTCAAGGACCCGCAGCAGGTCGATCTGCATGCGAAGAGAGATCTCTCCCACCTCGTCCAAAAACAGGCTCCCTCCAAAGGCCAGTTCCAGACGTCCCTTTTTGGTGTTCTTTGCATCGGTAAAGGCCCCTTTCTGGTGTCCAAAGAGTTCGCTCTCCAGGAGGTGTTCCGGCATTGCCCCGCAATTGACAGCCACAAAAGGTCCTTGAGCCCGGGAGGAGCGGGTGTGTATGGCCTTGGCCACCAGCTCTTTTCCTGTACCTGTCTCTCCAGTGATCATGACCGTGGATTCAGTGGGGGCAACTTCTTGAATGAGATTAAAGACTTCTTGCATGGCCCGGGACTGGCCGATGAGGTTTTCAAACTTGGTCCGTTCTTGATAGGCAGTGCGCAGAAAGAGGTTTTCCCGGGCCTGAGCCCTGCGGTCCAGGATCTTTTCAATGAGCACGGTCAATGTTTCAGGCTCAAAGGGCTTGAGCAGGTAATCGTGGGCCCCGTCTTTCATGGCCTGGACTGCAGTAGAGATAGAGCCATAGGCGGTGATCATGACTACAGCAGTATCCGGGTCCAGATCCAGGATTTTCTTTAAAGCTTCCAGTCCGTTCATCCCCTCCAGCTTGATGTCTAGAAATATGATATCATACCGGGTCTGTCTGATCCGTTCCAGGGCCTCTTCTGCACTGGCCACAGGCTCGACATGGAAATCGTCCCTGGCCAGCCATGCTGACAGAGATTCGCGCAGGATGAGTTCATCATCAACTATGAGGATGCTGGCTCTGGACATGCCTCCCCCTTACGACTCATTCGTATTTGTCTTTGGGCTGTTTAAAAGGCAGATGGACCCGGATGGAGGTACCCTGGCCGGGTTCGGATGTGACATAGATCGAGCCGCAATGTTGCTGGATGATGCCGTAGGCCACGGATAATCCCAGTCCGACCCCCTTGCCTTTGGCCTTGGTTGAGAAAAAAGGGTCAAAGAGCCGGGGGATGGTCGATTCCGGGATACCCACACCGGTATCCTCGATCAGGACAGTGACCTTGTTCCGATCCTGGCTGGTGGCAACGTGCAGCGTTCCACCCTGTGTGGCTTCCATGGCCTCGGCTGCATTGGATATGAGATTCATAAAAACCTGCTTGAGCTGTTCGCCGTCTCCGATGATGTCCGGAAGCATGGGATCAAAGTCTTTTTTAACCCGGACTCCGGTGATCTTCAGGAAGTTGGCGTTTAAAAACAGGAGATCTTCAAGCAGGGTATTGAGGTTTAGGGCGGACCTTTCCAGCTTGGTTTCCCGGGAAAAGGAGAGCAGATTGGATGTGATGCGGCTGATGCGTCTGGTCTCGGTCTCCATCAGGGTCAGATAGCGGGAAAAGTCCTGCAGGTCCTGATCACTCAGGGATCCGGAGCCGGCTATGCGTTTCATGAGCAGGGTGAGGTTCAGGATGCCGGAGATCGGATTGTTGATCTCATGGACCACTGAGGCCGAGAGCTTGCCCAGGGAAGCCATCTTGTCCTGATGCAGGAGCTGCTCCTGCCTTTTTTTGAGTTCCCTGGTACGTTCCTCAACCAGCTGTTCCAGATACCGATTGATTTCTTCGTCCTCCTTTTCCCGTTTGGTGACATCGCGGCTGATTTCAATAAATTTGCTTATGGAGCCGTCTTTTTCCCAAATGGGGTATATGGTGACTTCAATGTACACCACCTTGCCCTCCCGGTTGACCCGGGGGAATATGCGCTGGCGCATTTCCTGGGAATCTATGACCTCCTGCAGGGGACAGATGACCTCGTTGTTCTCGCCACACTGGCATTGCCGGTTGATGCGCTGGAAGACGTCATAGCACTTGTGCCCGATGACATCGGTGCGGGTAAAACCCATTTGTTCCAAAAAGGCGGTGTTCACCTCAGTTATGGTCATATCCGGGGTGATGACCAGGATAAAGTCCTGAATACCATCCAGGATAGCCTTAATTTCCTGAGTCCTTTCCCGCAGCTTGTTGGCTTCATTGGTTATTGACTCCCAAAACAGGCGAAAGGCCTGATAGGACATGATACGCACGTTCTGGGGCCGGTCGGACAGGACCTGGTAAAAGAGGTCCTGGTCTGGGCTGAGGATAATGACCAGCTCAATGCCGTAGTACGGATCGAAAAGCTCGGTATAGTCTTGTACCGTGAGCAGACCCAACCGGCGGGCCATGACCATGCCCGGGGATTCCGGGTCTGGGTCGGCTACGGCCACCATCTTAGCGGCTAGTGAAGTATGTTCAAAATAATCAGCGGCCGTTGTCTCTAAGACATCAGCTGTGAACTCCGACCCTCCGATGATTGCGATGTTCATGGTCTGGCAGTTAGGGTTGAGGTTGAACTGGCTGACCAGTTTCTGTTTGTTGGGAGGCAAATACAGTACACTCTCTCTGTGGACTCCGGGGGTATTGGAAACCGGGTTGGGCTCAGACAAGCTCACAATCCAGTGCCGTGTCTTATAAGTTCGGTCCCATATAGCGAAAATTCCTCAGAGTTATTCCCTTTTAAAAACTTGACTCACCATTTAACGACACGGAAATTTGAAATACGAATATCGAAATCCGAAACAAATTCGAATAAAAACCAAAATGTCAAGATCTTTGTAAGTTATTTTGGTAATTGATAAATTCGAATTTGATACCTTTTTGGATTTCGGATTTCGATATTCGATTTTGTAATCTTTTAAGTGAAATAAACCCAATTGCCAAGGATTGAGACAATTTTTTTTCAGACGACCCTGTACGTGTTAGATATCTAAAAATTCACGAACGCTCTTCACCACCTGATCTGTACAGTCAGGTCCCTTGGGGATATAATCTTCAGCCTCCATACTCATCGCGTCATACTGGGTGTAGCTGGTATCGGCAATATGATCGGCCACTGCAGTGAGCATAATGACCGGGATGTCAGCGGTTCGTGATTCGGCCTTCAGTTCTTTACACATCTGGAAGCCGTCCTTGACCGGCATCATGACGTCCAGGACGATAATGTCCGGCAAGTTGGCATTGACCCGGTCCCAGCCTTCTGCTCCGTCATAGGCGACATCAACGGTGCAATTGAGCTTTTCCAGCTTGCTTTGGACAACGCTCACGAAATCCGGATCATCGTCGACAACAAGGATTCTTTTGTCACTCATCTCCTTCCTCCTGGTGGGTTATGATCATGGTTTTTTCTCAAATTTTGGACGTCACTGCAAAAAGTCGCATTCCGTTCATTTGCGATGAAATCTGGAATTATAACTCTTTGTTTTAACTGACCTCTGACTTCTGATCCCGCCAGCGGCGGGACTGACCTCTGGCGAGTGCAAAAACCATTTTTGCACTCGCATCTATTTAGGACTGATGAGGATCAGACCTGTGGTCGGGGATACAGACCACTGCGCTCAGCGATTTCCGGGACTTTTTCTTCCCATTCTATGGCCATGATGTGGAAACCGTGTACTCCCTGACACTCCTTAAGCCGCTGAATGGATTCCACGGCAATGGTGATACCCTCGGCCGCCTGCTTATCCTTTGGGGTGTCGGCCATGCGTTTGACCACGTGATCAGGGATATCCATGCCCGGGACCCGCTTCTGCATGAACCTGGCCATGCCTGCTGATTTAAAGGGCGTAATTCCGGCCAGGATGTGCACCTTCTCATCCAGCCCCCTATCCCTCACGCCTTTCATCCACTCCTCAAACTTGTCCAGGTTGAAGATGCACTGGGTCTGGATGAATTCCACCCCTGCGGCCACTTTTTTGGCCAGCCTGGGCACCCGGATTTCGAAAGGATCGGCAAAGGGATTGGCCGCAGCACCGACAAACATCTGGGGCGGACGCTTGATCTCGTCTCCGCCCAGAAATTTGCCCTCATCGCGCATATGGCGAACGGTTTGAATGAGCTGCATGGAATCGAGATCGTGTACGTTTTGACCCTGGGCGCAGTCTCCGAAGGTTTGGTGGTCTCCGCTTAAACACAAGATGTTGTGGATATCAAAGGAGGCTGCTCCCAGAATATCGCTTTGCAGGGCGATGCGGTTCCGATCTCTGGTAACCATCTGCAGCACCGGCTCCACGCCCATGAGCTTGAGCTGAATGCAGGCAGCCAGGCTGCACAAGCGGGTCACCGAGGTCTGGTTGTCGGTGATATTGATAGCGTCCACATAATCCTTGATCATTTCCGCCTTTTTCTTAATGACCTCCGGATCACTGCCCCGGGGCGGACCACATTCCGAGGTGACAGCCATATGTCCGGCAGCCAGAACCTTCTCCAGTTTGCTCGGTGTCTTTTCGTTCATGACTGTACATCCTCCCTGACGACTTTTCGCGGCCCCCCGGCCCGGTCTGTAGTCCAGTCCTTAATGGGCATGAG
>JBKHIL010000110.1:0-6025 GCA_046538645.1 Desulfovermiculus sp. | reverse complement strand
TGGATGTGGCCAGGGCAAATAATATATTCATTCCAACACTATGCCACATGGAAGGTCTGCCGGCCACTGCAGCCTGCAGAATATGCGTGGTTGAGGATGTTTCTTCCGGCCGGCTGATCACGGCCTGCTCCACTCCGGCCCGGGACGGCATGGTCATTTCGACCGAGTCAGAGAAGGTCATCTTTTCCCGCAAATACACCCTGGAGCTTCTGCTGGCTTCTGGAAATCATGATTGTCTGCTGTGCCCGGCAACAGGGGAATGCACCCTGCAGGACCTGGCCTTTCGTTATCAGGTGCCGGGAACAGCTTTTCCCCGTCAGGTGCCTCCCTATAAGCTGGAGGGCGTCAATCCCCTCATTG
The DNA here is from genome assembly GCA_046538645.1 of Desulfovermiculus sp. Taxonomy (GTDB): domain Bacteria; phylum Desulfobacterota; class Desulfovibrionia; order Desulfovibrionales; family Desulfothermaceae; genus Desulfovermiculus. Next base: position 5,665 of record JBKHIL010000110.1, on the reverse strand, counting down.
TCAGGGATTTTTCCAAGTGCATCCTTTGCGGGCGCTGCGTCCAGGCCTGTCAGGATGTCCAGGTCAACAATGCCATCAGTTTCGGCTACCGGGGCAAAGCGAGCAAGATCGTGGCTGCCGGAGATCGACCGCTTAAGGATTCGGACTGCGTTTTCTGCGGGGAATGCGTCCAGGCCTGCCCAACCGGGGCTTTAGTGCCCAAGGATGCCAGGTTTCGCCCCCGGCCCTGGGAGACGGAAAAGGTTCGGACCACCTGTGCCTACTGCGGGGTGGGGTGTCAGATGTATCTGCATGTCAAGGACAATGAAATTCACCGCGTTACCGGAGTGGACGCACCCCCCAACGCGGGCAGCCTGTGCGCCAAGGGCAGGTTCGGCTTTGAATTCGTCAACTCGGACCAGCGCCTGAAGACTCCCTTGATCAAGGAAAACGGCCGATTCCGGGAAGCAGGCTGGGACGAGGCCTTAGATGTCTGCATAACAGGGCTTGAAAAGGCGATGCAGGAGTATGGGGGCGAGAGCATCGGGGTTTTGAGTTCAGCCCGGGCCACCAATGAGGAGAACTATCTGATTCAGAAATTCGCCCGGGCAGTGCTGGGAACCAACAACATCGATCACTGCGCCCGGTTGTGTCACTCCTCCACAGTGAGCGGGCTGAACCAGGTCTTTGGCAGCGGGGCTATGACCAACTCCATAGCCGATATTGAAAAGGCGGAGGTTATATTAGTCACCGGGTCCAACACCACGGAAAGCCATCCGGTGCTGGCAGCACACATCAAGCGGGCGGTCAAGCAGGGAGCCAGGCTTATTGTGGTCGATCCCCGGCGCATCCCCCTGGTTGAATTCGCCCACATCTGGCTGCGTCAGAACTTGGGAACAGATATCGCCTGGATCAATGCAATGATGCAGGTCATTGTGCACGAAGGTCTTTACGACCGGGAATTTATCGCCCAGCGCACAGAGGGGTTTGAGCACCTCCAGGACGTTGTGTCCAGATACTCCCCGGAACAGGTCCAGGCCGTGACCGGCATCGATCCCGAGGATCTGCGCACTGCGGCCAGGATGTATGCCCAGGCTCAAACAGCAGGGATTTTCTATACCATGGGCATTACCCAGCATACCTGCGGTACGGATAATGTGAAGGCCCTGGCCAATCTGGCCATGCTCTGCGGGCACATAGGCATCCCCGGGGGAGGAGTGAATCCCCTGCGGGGGCAGAACAATGTGCAGGGGGCCTGCGATATGGGCGCGCTGCCCAATGTCTATCCCGGATATCAGCACGTGGCTGATGCAGCCATGCGGGAAAAGATGCAGGCCAGATGGGGAGTGTCCTCCCTGCCGGACACCCCGGGGCTCATGGTCACTGAGATGTTTCCCAGGGCTCTGAGCAAAGAGATCAGGGCCATGTACATTGTGGGCGAAAATCCGGTCCTCTCGGATGCAGACAGCACGCATATCAGGCAGGCCCTGGACAGTCTGGACTTTTTGGTGGTCCAGGATATCTTTCTCACTGAAACAGCCCAGTATGCTGATGTCGTCCTGCCGGCCTGCACGTTTGCGGAAAAAGAGGGCACCTTCACCAATACCGAGCGCCGGGTGCAGAGGGTCCGCAAGGCCCTGGAGCCCCTTGGCCTCAGCCGTCCGGACAGCGACATCGTCACCCGTCTTGCGGACAGGTTCGGTGCACACTGGGAGTATGCGAGCAGCTCAGAGATCATGGATGAAGTGGCTTCAGTGACTCCTCAATACGGGGGAATCGAGTATTGCCGCATAGAAGATGAAGGCCTGCACTGGCCCTGTGTGGGACCTGAGGATCCAGGAACCCCCATCCTGCACTGTGACGAGTTCGCCTGCGGCCTGGGGCAGTTTCAGCCGGTTGAGGCCTCATCTTCAGCTGAAATGCCGGATGAAGAGTATCCCCTGCGACTGACCACCGGCCGGACCTTGTATCAGTACCATACCGGGACCATGACCAGAAAGACAAAGGGCCTCAATGCCCTGGCCAGAGAGTGTCTGGTGGAGATCGCTCCGGAGGACGCCGTGGCCCATGACTTACAAAACGGAGATACAGTCAGGGTCCACTCCAGACGGGGCGTTATCCAGGCCAGGATTCAGATTTCCAGAACTGCTGGAGCGGGGACTCTCTTCATTCCCTTCCACTATGCAGAGGCAGCAGCCAATGTCCTGACCAATCCGGCCACCGATCCGGTGTCTGGTGTCCCTGAGTTCAAGTCCTGTGCAGTTCGCCTTTCCAAGGCCTCATAAGAGCAGAGAGACAAAGAGGAGTTCTAAGATATGTCCCACGCGTTTTTCCGGCCCAAGCACGAAGATATCACTGAAACCATGTGGAACGAGATTGACAGAATCATTGCTGAGTACAAAGGCACCCCGGGCTCAGTCATACCCACACTGCGGGAGTGCCAGAACCAGGTCGGCTATCTGCCTGCGCCGCTTCTGGATTATATAGGGCAGGAACTCGGAGTTCCCAGGAGCGAAGTCTTTGGCATCGCCTCGTTTTATGCCCTTTTTTCTTTTACCCCCCAGGGGCGGCACAGTATTAAGGTCTGTAAAGGGACTGCCTGTTTTGTGAAAGGAGCCAACGAGGTCATCCGCAGAATCGAGAAGGAGTACGAGGTCCCTGAAGGAGGGACCGATGCCCAAAGGCGCTTTTCCCTGGGCTCTGTGCGCTGTATTGGGGCCTGCGGACTGGCCCCGGTCCTGGTGGTGGATGAAAGCACGCACGGCTGTGTCACTGCGGACAGGGTCCGGTCCATTTTGGATTCATATGAGTAGCAATCATGCAAATTTGAGAAATGTTTTGTCAGCCGATAATTCCACCCTAAGGAGGGAGATATGGATACGTGCAGGTGCAAGGAGGATCTGGACCGCATAAGAGAGCGGGCTGCAAAGGAGATGTCGGCCCAGAGCGCACAGACATATGATGTCCGGGTCATGGTCCATATGGGGACCTGCGGCCTGGCCGCCGGAGCCCAGGAGGTCATGGATGTCCTAAAAGACGAAGCGGCCAGGCAGGACAAGGTGGCGGTACAGGTCATCTCCTGCGGATGCGCCGGGATGTGCAGCAGCGAGCCCAATGTGACCGTCGAACGCCGCGGAGAACAGCCTGTCATGTACCAGAACATGGATGCAGACAAAATGCGTCAGGTGTTCAAGAGGCATGTGCTGGGAGGCGAGGTGCAGACCCAGTTTGCCCTGGCCAGGCTCCAGGATCTGCCTTCAGAGGCGTAAGTTCAGCAGGAAAGGACAACATTCTATGGGGACATTATGCACGAGGCATTGCAAATAAAGGTTTTTAATGGAGACGGGTGCCGGGCCAAAGGCAGTAATGAGATCTATCAGGCCCTGGTGGATGAGGTGTTAAAACAGGGTCTGAAGGACCGGGTAGAGGTGATCGACGTACAGGAGGAGAATTGCCCTGGTTACTGCTCCCTGGCTCCCAGCCTGATGGTCGAACCGGAAGGAAGCATATACAAAGACTTGAAAAAAAAGGATATTCCTGAACTGGTGCGCAAAATTGTTGTGGACCGGGAGCAGGTTTCTCAAAAACTGTACCGTCCAAAACCCCTGCAAGAGGTCCCGGAAGAGGATCAGACTCCTTTTTTCGGTCCCCAGCTCTTTTGGACCCTGCGCAACCGGGGACGGATTGATCCGGAATCCATTGAGGAATATATCGCCAGAGACGGATATCAAGGGGCGGCCAAGGCCCTGCTGGATATGGAGCCGGAGGAGATCATAGCAGAGGTCAAGGCTTCGGCCATCAGAGGCCGGGGCGGGGCGGGTTTCCCGGCCCATATCAAGTGGAAGGCTGGAGCCCAGGCCATATCAGACATCAAGTACGTGGTTTGTAATGCGGACGAAGGAGATCCCGGGGCGTTTATGGACCGCAGCATCCTGGAGGGCGACCCGCATTCCGTACTTGAAGGTATGATTATTGCGGCCAGGGCCATTGATTCTCATCATGGATATATCTACTGCCGCACGGAATATCCCCTGGCCATCCGCAGATTGAGCATGGCCATTGACCAGGCTGAGCAATACGGACTGCTGGGGGAGAATATCCTGGGCAGCGGCTTTGACTTTCATATTCAGATCTATCAGGGGGCCGGGGCCTTTGTATGCGGCGAGGGCACCGCCTTGCAGCACTCCATTGAGGGCAAGCGGGGCATGCCCAGACCCAAGCCGCCCCGGTCCACGGACAAAGGCCTTTTTGACCGGCCCACGGTTTTAAACAATGTCGAAACCCTGGCCAATATCCCTCAGATCATTGTCAGGGGCGGGGCCTGGTATGCAGGCGTGGGCACGGAAAAGAGCAAAGGGACCAAGGTCTTTGCCCTGTCCGGGGACGTCAAGAATATCGGCCTGGTGGAGGTGCCCATGGGCACCCCGCTGCGGCGGATCATCTTTGATATCGGCGGCGGGATCCCGAACAAGAAAAAATTCAAGGCGGTGCAGCTGGGAGGTCCTTCCGGGGGCTGCATCCCGGAAAAGTACCTGGATCTGCCTGTGGACTTTGAGGCCATTCAGGAGGCCCATGCCATCATGGGTTCCGGAGGGATGATCGTCATGGACGAGTCCACCTGCATGGTGGACATGGCCCACTACTTCATGGATTTCATCCAGGAGGAGTCCTGCGGCAAATGCACGCCCTGCCGGGAAGGGACCAAGAGACTTTTGGACATCCTGGCCAAAATAAAAGAGGGCCGGGGGGAGATGGAGGACTTAAATCGTCTGGAGTCGCTGTCCGCGTATATTGCGGATACATCTTTGTGCGGACTGGGCCAGTCGGCCCCCACTCCAGTCACTTCAGCCCTGATCTCCTTTCGGGAGGAGTTCGAGGCCCATGTCCGGGACAAACGCTGTCCGGCCAAAAAATGTCCGGCATTGATGCAGTTTGTGGTCAATGCGGACAAATGTACCAGCTGCGGGCAGTGTTATCGGGTCTGTCCGGTCGGGGCGGTGTCCTGGCAGAAGAAAGAACCAGCTGTCATTGACCGGGACAAATGCATCAAGTGCATGGCCTGCATTGAAGCCTGCCGGTTCGATGCCATCGACTAGTGCTCCGTTCATTCTTTGTTTTCTATTCTAGAATTAGTCAGGAGGCGCGGCAGTTGCGGGAGACATTGCCGCAGGCAATCGTATTTGTTACCCATGATCTGAGGAAGGCTGTGGAATTATGACTGTGAAACTTGAGAGGTCCTTTATGCTCCTCACTAAATATCTCGAGCATTATACAGTATCAGACTATGCCCAATGGCCTGGGGATTGGGAATTGATCCAGGGACGGGCTGTGGCCATGACACCATCGCCGGGAATCACCCATCAATTGGTCAGTGGAAACCTGTTTCGACACCTGCATGAGCAGATGGATAATTGCCCCATGTGCATGGTGCTTTATGAAACCGATTGGGAAATAGCTCACGATACCGTGGTCAGGCCGGATATTATGATGGTCTGTAACCAAACCGATGAACGTGTCACCAATCGCCCTGAACTGGTGGCTGAGGTCGTTTCTCAGTCCACGGCTCACCGAGATGAGCGGGTCAAATTTTATCTGTATGCGCAAGAAGGTGTTCCTTGGTATATATTGGTTTATCCGGAATCCCGGAAGGCCAAGATATATGGCCTGCAAAATGGGCGTTATTCAT
>JBKHIL010000109.1:0-6100 GCA_046538645.1 Desulfovermiculus sp. | reverse complement strand
CTGAAGAGAAAAACATACATACGGGCAAGATAGTAAGCACCTTGCCAAGTATGACAGAAGCGTTTAAAATTTCTTTTTTGATCGCAACCCATTTTACTCATACTGAATAACAAGTTTGAACACTATGCACAGCAAGACACCACACATTTCTGTTCCTGGACAAACTATTTTGAATCGCGTTCTTTCTATTCCAACGCAAGAGTTTCGATCCTGGTCCGAGTCCACACAAGAGTTGGCTACCAGCCTCGCTTTCGAACTTTTCATTATCCGGTACAATCCCTTTATTCCGGCCGAATCTGTGGCCAAGAGCGTATTTAAGCGCCTGGAGTCAGAAAAAGGGGGTATCGCTGCTGAGGAATATGCACTGATCAAAAGCGGCCTGGAGACCTTTTGGGAAGAATATCAGGAGGACCAGAGGTTCAAATCCAGGGTCAAACAGCGTTTGAGACAGATCGTACCGCCGGAACATATCGTCACCTCCCCCAACTCACTCGTGGAGTGCGCGACCGACGCCACTGATCTCAGGCTGGAAGTGCCCATGCTCTTAGTGGCCCCGGGCAATACAGAGGAGGTCCAGCGTATTATCGCCCTGGCCAATGAGCTGGAGTTCAGCATCGTGCCCCGCGGAGGCGGTTCAGGTCTGACCGGCGGAGCCATTCCGGCTGCCCGGCGGTCAATCATTCTCAGCTTAAGCCGGATGAAATCCATCCTGTCCATTGACACCCAGGAAAAGACCCTGTGCGCCCAGACCGGGGTCATCACCTTAAGTGCCATTGAAGCTGCGGCTGAACAGGATCTCTTGTTCACGGTCGATCCGGCCTCCAAGGCATCCTCCTCTCTGGGGGGCAACATCGCGGAGAATGCGGGAGGCCCTTTTGCCTTTGAATACGGGACCACCCTGGACAATATCTTGAGCTATACCATGGTCCAGCCGCAGGGAGATATCATCACTGTCAAGCGCCGGGAACATCCCTGGTACAAGATCCTGCCCCAGGAAAGAGCGGTCTTTGACGTTCTGGATCATGATGGCCAGCTTATCCGCACCCTAACTCTGGAAGGCAGCGACATACGAGCGCCCGGACTGGGCAAAGACGTCAGCAACAAGGTCCTGGGCGGCCTGCCCGGGATCCAGAAGGAGGGCGTGGACGGGATCATCACCGAGGCCTGCTTTATCCTCTACCCCAAGCCGCAGTATTCCCAGACTCTGTGTCTGGAGTTCTTTGGCCAGTCCATGCACCATGCTATGCTGGTCATCACCGATCTGGTCCAGCTCAGGGACCAGATCCGGGAGCAGGGTGATCTGGTCAAAATGTCTTCCCTGGAAGAGTTCGGGACCAAGTATGTGCAAGCCATTGATTATGAAAAGAAATCGCAGAAATATGAGGGAGAGCCCATCTCCGTTCTTCTGATCCAGATCGATTCCAGCGATCTGGGTGCCCTGGAGCAGGTCAAGCAGGATATCGTGGCCATTGCCGACAAGGTCCACAACGTAGATGTCTTTGTGGCCAAAGACGAGCAGGAGGCTGAACACTTCTGGCATGACCGGCACAGGCTCAGCGCCATAACCAAGCACACCAGCGGTTTTAAGATCAATGAAGATGTGGTCATTCCCATCAAAGCTATTCCTGATTTTGCCGATTTTCTCGAAGAGCTCAATCTCTACTATCTGGCCCGGGCCTATCGCAAGGCCTTACAGCAGGCCAGTGAGCTGGACCAGGTTGATCCAGGCGATGAATTCATTGATATGGAGATGACCTTTACCAATAAAATTTTAAAGGGCAAGATATCCTGCAAAAAACTGCCGGAGCAGGAGTTTGAGCTCCAGATCCATTACTTTTTTCAGGACTTGATCAGCCGCTACCCACGGCATGCTCAGGATCTGGAGGCCATTCACCGCCACATGAGCGCCACCAGGATAATAATCGCCAACCACATGCATGCCGGGGACGGCAACTGTCATGTCAACCTGCCGGTCAACTCCAACGACCCGGAAATGCTGCGCCTGGCCGATGAAGCGGCCGGCAAGGTCTTCAAAAAGGTCCTTGAGCTCAGCGGCTCGATATCCGGCGAGCATGGAATAGGGATTACCAAAATCGCCTTTTTGGATCAGAAAAAGATCCAGGACCTGTTCATCTACAAACAGCAGGTGGATCCCAAAAACCTGCTCAATCCTGGCAAACTGGTTCAATCCGGGATTCAGCAGATTCCGTATACATTTTCCTTTAACCGTCTGATCCAGGATATCGCCAAGACCAGCCTGCCGCACAAAGACAAGCTCATTGAGCTCCTGCGTACCATCCAGACCTGCTCCAGATGCGGCAAGTGCAAGCAGGTCTGTCCCATGTACTACCCGGAAAAGGGCTTCCTCTATCATCCCAGAAATAAGATCATTACCCTCGGGGCCCTGATCGAGGCCTTGTATTACAGCCTCCTGGACAGGGGACAGCCGGACAAGCATGTCATGGAAGGCCTGGAAGACATCCTGGAACGGTGCACTGCCTGCGGGAAATGCACAGCCATTTGTCCGGTAAAGATCAATCTTCCAGACCAGGTTCTGTCCATGCGTTCCTTTTTGGAAGAAGACTTCTGGAAAGGCCAGCACCCGATCAAGACCAAAGTCCTGGGATATTTAAGCCATCATCCGGATCGGCTGCCGGCGGTAGCCAAATTAGGCAGTATCGGGCAAAGCGTACAGAACAAGACCCTTGCCCGTCTGCCCAAGGCCTGGCGTCAAAGGCGCACGCATATTTTCCTGCGCGAACCAGCTCCCAGCCTGGATTTCACCAACCTGTATCAGGCCCTAAATCTTTCTGGACCGCCTATCCTCTGGCCTCACGGACACCGTCCCGGGGCTCCAATTTCGGGTGTCTTTTATTTCCCGGGATGCGGGGCCAGCCTGTTTTCCAGACAGATTGGGCTGGCAGCCATCAACTTGCTCTTGCATCTGCAAACCGCGGTCATTATACCGCCCAGGCATCAGTGCTGCGGCTATCCTCTCCTTGTTTCCGGTTCTCAGCAGGAATACCGCAGGACCCAGGAGGCCGCCAACCAGGCCATAGGTCAGGCCTCAACTCTGGCTGAGGAACACCAGATCCAGCTCAAGGCAGTCCTGACTTCTTGCGGGACCTGCCGCGAGTCATTACAAAAAACCAAGATCTTGAGTGGAAAAAAATCTAAACCTGCCCTTCTGGATGTCATGCAGTACATTCATGCTCAGCACGGAGAATTAGTGAACGAAATGGTCAGGGCACGGGAAAACAATCTTCCGCGCAGCCCCCTTTTGTTTCACACTTCCTGCCATAGTGAGTTAAGCGGCGTGGCAGCTCATCTCAGCAGTCAGATATACGCCCGGGCCCTTGGCCAAATGCTGAATACGCCTATTCAACTCAGCCCTGGATGCTGCGGCGAAAGCGGGTTGGGCGCCTTGACATCGCCCCGGATATACAACACCATCAGACACCGGAAGAAAGAACAACTCAGGATGGATATTTCCGGATATTCCCGGGAGCTGCCAATTCTGGTCAGCTGCCCGTCCTGCAAGATCGGCATCAAGCGCATCCTCCTGGACCAGCAACCTGAACAAAATGTGCTCCACGCAGTGGAATATATAAATCAAGTCCTGTTCGGACCGGACTGGTCCAGGCAATTTCAGCAAGAACTTGAGTCTGAGGCCTATACAGCCACGTATAAGGAGTGAGTGTGCGGGTTTTGGCTGTTGATTTTGGACTCAAACGGATCGGTCTGGCCCTCTCTGATCCGAACGGCCGTCTGGCATTGCCCTATAAGACCCTGGTTAAAAAAGACAATTCCCAGCTCATGGCTCAGCTGAAACAAATTGTGGACACAGAACAAGTGGAGTGTCTGGTTGTGGGCCTGCCGTTAAACCTTGAGGGCGAGGAAACCTTGAGCTCACGCCAGGCCAGGAACTTTGCCCGCCGTCTGGAAAAAGCCGCATCAGTGCCTGTTCACCTGCAGGACGAAACTTTGACCTCATCCGAGGCATCCAGACGCCTGAGTGATTCCGGTCTTTGCGGGCGACGGCAAAAACCGGTTCTGGACCAGATGGCTGCGGTCATTATTCTGGAAAGTTTTCTTTCTTCAGTGCGTGACGGCATACTATGAGCGTTTCCTGGAAACATGTTCTGCTCTCCTTCCTGTGTATCGGGTTTCTGGCTTCTCTGCTCATAAGCCTCTATGCCCTGCAGCTTATACTCCTGCCCGCCCGGACTCCGGGTCAAACAGTGCACGTTCATATTAAGCCCGGCCAGAGTTTTGCCCAAATAGCAGCCTCTTTGGAAGAAAAGGAGGTTATAGACAACCCACGAATTTTCCAGATGCTGGCCGTCTGCTTTAAGCTCTCCGCCAATCTGCGGGCTGGAGAATATGAGCTGAACACCGGCTGGAGCCGGCTGGAAATCCTGCGCGCCCTGGCCGGGGGATCGCATATCCTCTATACCCTGCGCATTCCTGAAGGCTTAAGCTGGAGGCAGACTGCACGGACCGCAGCCCAAAGCGGATTGACCACCTATGCAGATTTTCAAAAAACAGTACAGAACCATGATCTGTTAGCTGAATTCAACATCCCGGCTGATACGGCCGAAGGGTATTTGTTTCCTGAAACCTACCACCTGCCCAGGCCGGAGGAGAATCAGGCCGAGCCAATCATCCGCTTGATGCTCCAAGAGTTTCAGAACCAAATTCAGGACATAATACCACCCCGGGAGCAGCCAGATCCTCAGGAAATCCACGATCTGGTCACCCTGGCCTCTTTAGTGGAAAAGGAAACCGGACAACCAGGTGAGCGCAGAACTGTGGCCGGTGTACTTGTCAACCGCCTGCAACGCGGTATGCGCCTGCAGTGCGACCCCACAGTTATCTATGGTTTGGGCCGGAACTTTGACGGCAATCTGACCAGAAAGCACCTCCAGGATTCCAGTAATGCATACAACACCTATGCCCATGCCGGACTCCCGCCTGGACCGATTTGTTCTCCCGGGCTGGATTCCCTGCGGGCGGCACAGGACCCTGAAGATCACGAGTATCTGTACTTTGTGTCCAAGGGAGACGGAAGTCACCACTTCAGCCGCAATCTCAAAGAGCACAACCGGGCTGTTCGCCTCTATCAACTGCGATAAACCAGGAGAAAGGCATGCAAGCTGACAAAATATGTGCCTATATCGAGCACTGGCTTACCGATTACTGTCACCAGGCCGGGATGAAGGGATTTGTGGTCGGGATTTCCGGGGGCATTGACTCGGCTGTGACCTCGGCCCTGTGCGCCAGAACCGGCCTGGAGGTACAGGCCCTGAATATGCCCATCTATCAGGCTGCAGAACAGATTGTGTTATCCAATCGGCATATTGCCTGGCTGGAAAAAAACTTTGATCAGGCCCAGGGAATACATATTGACCTCACTCATCCCTTTCAGGCCCTGGAATCTACCTTTCCGGAGGCCATTCAGGATGATTTGACCATGGCCAATACCAGGGCCAGGCTGCGCATGCTCACCTTGTATGCATTTGCCTCCCATCACCGCCTGCTGGTGGCCGGGACCGGGAATAAGATAGAAGATTTTGGGGTCGGATTTTTCACTAAATATGGCGATGGAGGGGTGGATATTGCCCCGATTGCGGATCTGATGAAATCTGAGGTCTATGCCCTGGGTCGATACCTGGGCATTGTGGAGGATATTATCCAGGCCTCACCCACTGACGGCTTATGGGCTGACAACAGAAGTGACGAAGTTCAGTTAGGAGCCAGCTACGCTGAGCTGGAACAGGCTATGCGCTTTGCCGAAACAGGGGGAGACGAGAGCACACTATCGAACCGGGAAAAAGAGGTCCTGGCCATTTACCGCAGACTTCAGGCCCAAAACCGGCACAAGATGGAACCTATTCCAGTTGCTCTCATCCCCGGCCATCTGCGTTGAAACAAATCCGGCGTGAGTAAATAACAGCGGATTTTTTATTTGTTCATTCCCCGCCGTTTCCACAACTGCATCTCATTCATCTTTTCTTTTCGTTGCCGGGCCAGGCCTTTGGCGATCAAGGCTGTGTTTTTCTTCAGTCCCCACCTGGCCTTGTACTCTTCCGGAGTCAGA
>JBKHIL010000108.1:0-6113 GCA_046538645.1 Desulfovermiculus sp. | reverse complement strand
ATGAGTATTTGAGGCAGAAAAGTTTTCATCCCAGCCCATGGACACTTGACAGGCCAGAGCACCTCCTGCTATGGAGAGCGACACCGCAAAGGCGCGTAGCTCAGGGGTAGAGCACTTGCTTGACGCGCAAGGGGTCAGGAGTTCAAATCTCCTCGCGCCTACCATATCCAGATCATAGCAGCTAGGGAGGCCCCGGCCTCCCTATTTGCATTCAGACACCCTTTATTGGAGGAATACACCGTGCAGCAGGTGGATTGCCTGGGCCAAAGCATTCAAATCACTGAGGGTCAAACCTGTCTCCAAATTCTGTCCCAGGTACTAAGCGGCAAAAAGTTTAAGCAGACCGTGGCCTGCCTGTGCAATGGCCGGTTACTGGATCTCAAGGTCAAAGTCCCCCCGGACTGTGACCGGATTGAACCTGTTTTCCTCAAGAGCGAGCAAGGTCTTGAAATTCTGCGCCACAGTGCGGCCCATGTGATGGCTGAGGCGGTTAAAAAGCTTTTTCCAACAGCCAAAGTCACCATCGGTCCGGCCATTGAAAATGGATTTTACTACGATTTTGATTTCGAGCGCAGCTTTACCCCGGAGGACCTTGAGCAAATTGAAAAAACGATGTCTGAAAGCATAGAGGCCGACCTGCCCTTTGAACGTCAGGTGTTAAGCCGGGAGGAGGCCAGAAAATTCTTTTCCCGAATCAATGAAACCTATAAACTAGAGCTCCTGGATGAAATGGAAGACGACCAGGTCTCCATCTATTCCCACGATGAATTCACAGATCTGTGCCGCGGACCACACCTTCCGTCCACAGGCCACATCCAGGCCTTCAAGTTGACCAGCGTAGCCGGGGCCTATTGGCGGGGAGACGAAAACAGGCCCATGCTTCAACGCATTTACGGGACGGCTTTTGCCGATTCCAAGGCATTAAAATCGTATCTGTCTCATCTGGAAGAGGCCAGAAAGCGGGATCACCGCCGCCTTGGTCCTCAGTTGGACCTGTTCAGCTTTTCTGAAGAAGCCGGGCCTGGAATGCCGATATTTCATCCCAACGGAGCCTTGGTGAGGACCATTCTGGAAGACTTTGAAACCAAAGAACACCTGCGCCGGGGATATAAGCTGGTACGAGGTCCCCAGCTCTTGCGCCGGGAGCTGTGGCAGAAGTCCGGCCATTACCAGAACTATGGCCACAACATGTATTTCTCAGAGATAGATGAACAGGTCTATGGGCTCAAACCTATGAACTGTGTGGCCCATATGATCATTTACAAGTCCTCCCTGCGCAGCTATCGGGACCTCCCCATCCGGTACTTTGAGCTCGGCACCGTGCATCGGCATGAAAAGTCCGGTGTCCTGCACGGTTTGCTCCGGGTTCGTCAGTTCACTCAGGACGATGCCCACATCATCTGCCGCCCGGAACAGCTGCAGGAGGAAATCACCGCCATCATCGGCTTTGTCCAGGATATCATGAACGTGTTCGGCTTTGAGTTTGAAGTGGAGCTCTCCACCCGTCCTGAAAAATCCATTGGATCGGACCAGGATTGGCACAGGGCGACCACTGCTCTGCACCAGGCCCTGGATAGTGTGGATATGCCCTATGCCATCAATGCCGGCGATGGTGCTTTTTACGGCCCAAAGATCGACGTCAAGCTCAAAGATGCCTTGGACCGGACCTGGCAGTGCGCCACTATCCAGTGCGATTTCACCTTGCCCCAACGCTTTGATTTGAGTTATATTGGATCTGACGGTGAAAAACACCGCCCGGTCATGGTCCACCGCACCATCTTGGGGGCCATAGAACGTTTTATGGGAGTCTTGATCGAACACTACGCCGGGGCCTTGCCCACCTGGCTGGCACCGATTCAGGCAGTTCTGGTTACTGTGACCGAAGCCCATAATGATTTTGCTGCCCAATGTGCACAGGAACTGCAGAACGCAGGTATCAGAGTGCAAACCGATCTTCGCAATGAAAAACTGGGATTTAAGGTCCGGGAAGCTCAGCTGTCCAAGATTCCTTATATATTGGTCATCGGCGATCAAGAAGTTAAAGAACAAAGGGTCAATATCCGGTTTCGAAGCGGAGAACAGATTGGCGCCAAATCCCTCGCCGAAACAGTGACGATGATTCAGACAGATTGCCAAGAACCCTTCAACCGTGGAGGAATGCGCTATAGCTTCACCAACTAATGTCCGCCGCAACCACCAAATCAAGGTCCCTGAAGTACGGGTTATCAGCGATTTAGGCGAACAACTCGGCATAATGCCCACCAAGGAAGCTTTGCGGCTGGCCAACGAACAGGGGGTGGACCTCGTGGAAGTCGCCCCGCAGGCCAAACCACCGGTCTGCAAGCTCATGGACTTTGGAAAGTATCAGTACGAGCAGCGCAAAAAGAACCAGGAAGCAAAAAAGAAACAGGTTCAGGTCCAGCTCAAGGAAGTCAAGCTTCGGCCCAAAACAGACGAACATGATCTGCAAACAAAGCTCAACCATGTGCGCCGCTTTTTATCCAAAGGAGACAGGTGCAAGATCACCCTCTTTTTCCGGGGCCGGGAGATTGTGCACAAGGAACAAGGCAAGGCCATCCTGGACAATGTGCTGCAAGAGATCTCAGATGTGGCCCGCCTGGAGCAGGAACCGAAGTTCGAAGGCCGAACCATGCATATGATTGTGGCCCCCTTGTCTCCCAAAAAATAGATGACTGGACCCGCAGGCATTTACGGACGCGGTGGATTCCTCTCCCCGGGAATTTGTCCGTCCTTTTTTTATTCGCATCAGCAGAAAACAATGAGAAACGTGGGCACACAGTGTATTTGCACCACACACACTGGAAAAGGGAGAACATAATATGCCCAAAATGAAAACGCACCGCGGAGCAGCCAAACGGTTTAAAGTCACCGGCAGCGGCTCCATCCGCCGCAGAAAGGCTTTTCACAGCCATATTCTGACCAAGAAAAGCCCGAAGAGAAAACGTAATCTGCGTCAGCCGGTCACCGTGGACCAGGCCAATATCAAGGCCGTTCGCAGACAGCTTTTGGTATAGAACAAAAGCTGAGGCATTGGTAAAAACTCTTAACCGATTCCAAGGAGCTCATTCATGCGCATTAAACGAGGCAAGACTGCGCATCAACGCCACAAAAAATACCTGAAGATGGCCAAGGGCTACCGGGGAGGCCGGAGCAAACTCTTTCGTACTGCCCGGGAAACGGTGGAACATGCCCTGTGCAACGCTTATCGGGACAGGAAACGCAAAAAACGAGAATTTCGTAAGCTCTGGATTATGCGTATTAATGCGGCAGCCAGAGAGCACGGACTGAGCTATAGCCGATTTATGGCCAAACTGAAGGCCAATGACGTCCAGCTCAATCGCAAGGTATTGGCGGATATGGCTGTTTTCGATCAAAACGGCTTTGCCCAGCTGGTGTCCATGGTCAACGCAAAGGAACATTAAAGGTGAATAAATTCGGCTCAGACTTTGTGCAGTGTTTAGAGCAGCTCCGCGAGGAGGGGCTTGGGACTATCCACACTGCTTCTACGCCCGAGGAAATCGAACAGGCCCGGATTACCTATCTGGGCCGTAAAGGCAAACTGGCCCGGCATCTTGCTTCCCTGCCTTCGCTTCCCAAAGAGGAGCGTCCTCAGGCTGGAGAAAAAGCCAACCAGATCAAGCAGGAGCTGACCAAAGCCCTCCAGGAGGCCAAAAACCAGCTGGAGCAAAAGGCTAAGGACCAGAAAAGGGCATCGTTTGATCCTACCCTGCCGGGACGCAGGCCATGGATCGGCACCCAGCACCCGATCAGTCAGGTCCTGGATGAGATTTGCCAGGTATTTGTGAGCATCGGCTTTGATGTGGTCACCGGACCGGAGGTGGAAACAGATTTCTATAATTTTGAAGCCCTGAACATACCTCAAGACCATCCGGCCCGGGACATGCAAGACACATTGTATATATCTGATGCCATTGTTCTGCGGACCCACACCTCTCCTCTGCAGATCCGGACCATGCTGACCCGCGAACCACCGGTAGCTGCGGTTGCTCCGGGCAAGGTCTACCGCCGGGATGCAGATCTGACCCATTCACCGATGTTTCATCAAATTGAAGGTTTTTTGGTCGATTCCCGGGTCAGTATGGCTGACCTGCGCGGCACTTTAACCTATTTTGTCCAGCACATATTTGATCCCAAGACCCGGGTGCGTTTTCGGCCCAGCTTTTTCCCCTTTACCGAACCGAGTGCAGAAGTGGACATAAGCTGCGTTATCTGTGGCGGATCGGGCTGGGTCCAGGGGCAGCCCTGCCGCGTATGCAAGCAGACAGGCTGGGTTGAAATACTCGGCTGTGGAATGATTGATCCGGCTGTATTTTCAGCTGTCGGCTACGACCCGGAAACAGTGAGCGGCTTTGCCTTCGGCCTGGGGGTGGAACGGGTTGCAATGCTCAAGTACGGAATAGATGATTTGCGCTTGTTTTTTGACAACGACCTGCGATTTCTGCACCAGTTCCAGAATCCACCCCGGATCTAAACGCTCACAATTTTTTTTGAAGCCAAGCCTTGGGCTTTGCTCCACTGTACTATCCATCCTTTTTTAATCCAGCAAAGGCCCTGCGAACATTTTCGCCTGCATCATGAGGTTTTGCGGGGCCGTATTGTGCGAGGAATACAATGCTACTGAGCATCGACTGGCTCACTGAGCTCACCCCATATGACGGTTCACTGGACGACCTGGCTCATTTGCTGACCATGCTGGGTCTGGAAGTCGAGGAAATTCAGTATCCTTTTGCTCATCTGGATGATTTTGTCATCGGCCGGGTAACTGAATGTTTTCCCCATCCCAATGCGGACAAGCTGAAACTGTGTTCAGTAGATGTGGGTCAGGGAGACGTGCTGCAAATCGTTTGCGGCGCTCCCAATGTTGCAACGGGACAAAATGTAGTCGTGGCCCGGATAGGCACGGTTTTACCTGGAGGACAATTAATTGAGCGGGTGAACATTCGCGGTCGGGAGTCAGCAGGCATGATCCTCTCGGAAAAGGAGATGGACTTGGGCGATGATCACTTTGGGATAAAGGTAGTGGATCAACGCCACAGCCCGGGCACTTTATTACCTCAGGCCCTTGGTCTGGACTCTGTTTTTTTCGATTTGGGCATAACCCCCAACCGGCCGGACTGCCTCAGCGTGCTGGGGGTGGCCAGAGAGGTGGCCGCCGCCTGCACCCTTCCTCTCACTCCACCCCGGGTATCTCTCCCTGAAGAAGACCCGGACAGTTCCTCCCTGTTGCAGGTTCGCATAGAGGACCCGGATCTCTGCCCTCTGTACCAGGCCAGGATTATTGAAGACTTCACCCTGGGTCCGAGTCCGGATTGGCTTCGCTGCCGTCTTTTGGGCATGGGCATCCGGCCGATCAACTCCATTGTTGATGTCACGAATTACGTCATGCTCGAACTGGGCCAACCCCTGCATGCCTTTGACCGCCATCAGGTCATGGGAAATCTGATCCGGGTCGCCCGGGCCAGCCAAGGTCTCAGTTTTACCACCCTGGACGGACAGGAACGAATATTAAGCCGGGACGACCTGCTCATCTGGGATGCGAAGCGCCCCATTGCCCTGGCCGGGGTTATGGGTGGTGCGAACAGCGAGATCACCGCCTCGAGCACTTCCCTGGTATTGGAGTCTGCTGTCTTTGATCCGGCCACTGTTCGAAAGACGGGCCGCAGGCTGGGCCTTTCAAGCGAATCCGCCTACCGCTTTGAACGCGGGGTGGATCAGCCCGGTTCCGCCTTTGCCCTGAATCGGGCGGCTCAGCTCATAAAATCCCTGGCTGGAGGCCGAATTTTACGCAATACCATTCAATCCGAGCCACATCCCTGGAAACCTGTCAGTCTGCCGTTCCGCCCTCAACGCTCACGAGATCTCCTCGCCCTGGATGTTGATGATAATTTTTGTCGTCAGACACTGTCCAATCTGGGTTGCCGGGTGGATGGCACCGATTCAAAATGGCAGGTCACCCCGCCGAGCTATCGCCTTGATCTCCTGCGGGAAGTGGATCTTATCGAAGAGATTGGCAGGGTCTATGGCCTGGAGTCCATTCCTACAACCCTGCCCCGGATCAATAAATCCCTGCA
>JBKHIL010000016.1:0-12977 GCA_046538645.1 Desulfovermiculus sp. | reverse complement strand
AGGGTGCCTTCCTGAATCAGGACAGTTCCCACCGGGCCCCGTCCTTTGTCCAGCTTGGCCTCGATAATATGGCCCCTGGCCCGTTTGTCAGGGTTGGCACGAAGTTCCAGGACCTCGGTCTGCAGGAGAACCATTTCCAGAAGCTCGTTGAGCCCAATACGTTCCTTGGCCGAGATGTAGGCATAGATCGTATCTCCGCCCCATTCCTCCGGGATGAGTCCCAGTTCGGCCAGCTCCCGTTTGACCCGATCAGGGTTGGCATTTTCTTTATCAATCTTGTTCACGGCAACAATGATCGGAACCTGAGCCGCCTTGGCGTGGCTCACTGCCTCCTTGGTCTGATCCATGACCCCGTCATCAGCGGCCACAATGAGAATGACCACATCCGTCACCTGTGCCCCGCGGGAGCGCATTTCTGTAAAGGCTTCGTGCCCGGGAGTATCCAGAAAGACCAGGGTTCCGCCCTCAGTCTGCACGTGATAGGCCCCGATGTGCTGGGTGATCCCCCCTGCCTCGGTATCGATAATATGTGACTTGCGGATGGCATCCAAAAGAGACGTCTTTCCGTGGTCAACATGCCCCATAATGGTCACTACCGGGGGACGGGTCTGCAGTTCTTCGGGCTTGTCCTCTTTTTGAGGCAGAACATACGCCTCTTCGGAAAACCCTACCTTCTCCACTTCATAGCCGAACTCTGATGCGACCAGGGTGGCGGTATCCACATCAAGAGACTGGTTGATGGTGGTCATCACCCCGAGGTTGAACAGGCTCTTGATGATGTCCTGGGCCTTAACCCCCATCTCCTGGGCCAAGTCAGCCACCCGGATGGCTTCTTCCATCCGGATCTTACGCTTGGCAGCCTTGAGGGGCTGGGTGCTGTGCGGGGCGGCTGGCTGCTTGGGTCCTTTTTTGGACTGCAGAGTCTTCGGCTGCTGAGCCGGCTTTTTCTTTTTCCCCTTGCCGCGCGGAGGCTTTTCCGGGGCTTCGCTGTGTTTTTTTATCCCGGATTTGGCTGGCCGCTGCTCTTCCTTATCGTAGAGCCCGGAGACATCCACTGTGCGTTTGTCTTTTTTCTTTTTCTTGTCCTTGTCTTTTTCCTCAGGCTCAGGTTGAGCAGCTTCCGGAGCTGGAACGGACTCTTCCGGTTCAGCCTGGGCTTCAGGACGGGAAATCACTGTCACCTGGGGAGGAGCAACTTCTTTCTTCTTTTTCCTGCCCCGCCTCTTCCTGGCTTGCTTGGCTGGCTGGGATTTTTCCTCTTCCTTGACAGGCTGCTGCTCGCCATCAGCAGGCACCTCCGGCTCAAAGGAAGCGGCAGCTGGGGATTCTGCGGGAGATTCCTCTTCTGTCTGTTCTGTGGCCTCGATCCCGGTCTGTTCATGCTCAGCACTTTCCGGCTGTTCCGAACGCATCTCAGGCTGGAGAAAGGTTTCCTCAGTATCAGGAGAAGGCTGTCCCTCGAAAGGTTCGACAGGGGCTGGCTGCTCGGCCGGAGGAGTTTCTGGTCCTGCATGTTCACCAGTTTCTTCTTCGTGCACAGGAGGCGCGGATTCTGGTCTCTGCTCCCTGGGTGCCGGCTCAGCTTCTTGAGTCCTTGCCCGCTGACCCCGCTTGCGGCGGACGATTATCCCGGAAGAAGTCATTGTTTCCTGGGAAGTCTGCTGGGTGGCCTGGTGCTTGACTTTGGCCCGGATATTTTCCGCTTGTTCATCAGTTAATCCGCTCATATGGCTTTTGACCGGGATATTCTCATCGCGGAGAATATGCAGCAGCTCCTTATTGGAGAGTCCCAGCTCAGCTGAGAGTTCTCGTACTCGCATTGTGGTGGTCATGACTCCCCCCTACACTTCTTCAGCCATCCCCTGTGCCGGGGCAGGGCGCTTTGGCATCCGGGGTCGGAACAGACGTAAAAACCTCGCCCGGGCATGGTTTGTTTGGGATCAAAATAAAGCGCTGCCTGGCCTCGGCCATCGCGCTGGCACACATATCGGTGGAGATGATACTTGGGCAGGCGCGAGCGACATATACTACACATGCGCTGCGGGACGTGCTGGGCAGCTTTCCCATGCTTCTTGCTGTTTTTGGAGCGCATGTACTGAAGGTTTCTGTTCATATTTCGCCTTCTGGTCCCTGGGCAGCCCGGTTCTGGTTCCGGGCGGCCAGAGTTTGATCTTCAGCCCCCTGTTCTGGCTCTTGCGGGGCAGGTCGGTCAGCCTCATTTTCCGGCGAGGCCTTCTTGCTCAGCAGGTTGACGGCTGAACGCAGATCGCTCAGTTTTTGTTTATCCAGCCCTTCAATGTCGAGAAGTTCCTGATCGGCAGCGGCTTGGAGGTTTTCCAGGCTGGTCAGGCCGGCATTGTAGAACTGGTCAACAGAAATGCCGGCCACATTGGCTACATACTCTATTTCTTGCCGGTGGGCGTACAGTTCGCCGTATCTGCTTTCGGTAACGATATCGATTTTCCAGCCCAACAGCTTGCTGGCCAGTTTGACGTTTTGACCCCTGCGGCCAATGGCCAGATGGTGCTGGCTGTCCGGGACCACAACTTCAAGAGCCTTGTCGTCTTCATCCACCGTAATGCTGGAGATCCTGGCCGGAGAGAGGGCATTGACGGCATAGGTGGTAATATCCGGGCTCCAAAGGACGATGTCTATCCGTTCACCCTTGAACTCCTGGACGATTTTATTGATTCGCGATCCCCGCACCCCTACACAGGCTCCGACCGGATCGACATCCCGGTCCCGGGAGAGCAGGGCAATTTTGGCCCGGTACCCGGGATCTCTGGCAATGCCCATGATCTTGATTGTTCCGTCGCTGATTTCCGGGACTTCGATGCGGAACAAGGCGGCCATAAAATCGGGGTGGGAGCGGGAAAGGATGACCTGGGGGCCTTTGCCTTCTTTTTTAACATCAATGATGAGTCCCTGCATCCTGTCTCCACGCCGGTAGTGTTCCTTGGGAATCTGCTCATCCTTGGGCAGCAATGCTTCCGTGCGGCCCAGGTTGATAATCCATCCGGTTCGTTCCCGACGTTGTATCGTGCCGCTGATGATCTCACCCTTGCGCTCAATGAACTCCTCGTAGATGATTTCCTGTTCAGCATCCCGCATGCGCTGGATGATGACTTGTTTTGCGGATTGGGCTGCGATACGCCCGAGATTTTCAACATGCAGCTTAAAACCGAGCTCATCTTCAATTTCAACATTGGGATCTACTTTCTGGGCTTCTTCCAGGCTGATCTCAGTGTCTGGATCGTCAATTTCATCGGTGACGATCTTAAATTGATAGACTTCGACATCCCCGGTTTCTTCATTGAAGTTTACTTCAATGTCCAGCTTGTTGTTGAATTTTTTATTCACCGCTGAACGGACAGCCTCTTCCAGGGTGTCAATAAGAACATCGCGGTCTATGCGCCGTTCTTTACTAATTAAGTCTATGGATTTCTTTAGTTCCAAGCTCATGAGCGGACCTCCACATTCTGGCCCTCTGGGCCGTGATCCAAAGTAAGATCACTGGCCAGTATAAACAAGATGAATCTTATGGATCTGATCCCAATGCAGGTTTAAGGTGCTGGTATCTGTTTGCAATGTCAGTTCATGGTCCGCAGCCTGGAGCAGAGTCCCCCGCCATTTCTTGCTGCCCTGGAGCGGCTCCTTAAGTATGACGGCCATGGGGTGACCGATGTAATCAATGAGCTGATGAAAATGAAAGAATATCCGCTCCAGACCGGGAGAAGAAACTTCCAATACATATGATCCCGGTATGGGATCTTCAACATCTAAGAGCATGCTGATATGACGGCTCACATCTGCGCATTGGTCAATAGTCACTCCGTGACTGGAATCCAGAAAGACCCGCAGCTTGCCCCCCTTGGGGCTGGATGGGACCTCTATGCCCCACAAAGTGAGTCCCAGGGAGGAGACAATTGGTTCGATGAGACTGACCAGACGATCGTTTTGAGTCATTTATTCAAATCAAAAAAAAAGTGGACCATACGGCCCACTCCCTTTGGATGCACGTTATTGGAAAGGAGTGGAGCGGGTGACGGGGATCGAACCCGCGACACCAAGCTTGGGAAGCTTGTACTCTACCAGCTGAGCTACACCCGCTCGACCAACAAATCCTATGGCATGGACCATGGCATTTGTCAACCCCTGCAGGGGACAAGACCAGGGTGGTTTTGTTCTCAGGTGTAAGACTTGCCTCCAGCAAGGCTTTAAGTGTGAACCAGGAGCCGGGCCGAGCTCTTTGGATGTTTCCTGAGCTCTTGAATCCCAGAAGAGATTGAACTAAGAAAGGGCAATGCACACACCAATAAAAACAGTCCACTTGATCACCAAAAGCGGGCATACACAGGCCGGTAAACTGGGGGCGGTTATTCAATCCTGGCTCCAGAGGCAAGGCTGTGAAGCTCACATAGTGGCTTCTGAAAACTATGTGCGTGTAGCCCCTGGTTGCCACACATTGCCGGATCTGATTCTGGTGCTCGGCGGAGACGGAACCTTGCTCCGGGTAGGCACCCGGGTGGCTGATCTGGGGGTCCCTCTTTTAGGGATTAATTTTGGTCGGGTGGGTTTTTTGACCGCCTTGAGCCCTGATCACTGGGTGCCTGTTTTGTCTCAGATTTTAAATGGAAAGTATCGAATAAGTCCCAGAATCATCTTGGGCTATGAGCTGTTACGTCAGGGAAAGGTTTTTCAAAAAGGGAGATTTATCAATGATCTTGTAGTGGGCAGGAGCGGTCTGGCCCGGTTGGTCCGGGTGAGCTTATGGAGTCAGGGCAGTCTCATACATATGCTCCGGGCCGACGGGGTGATTGTCTCCACCCCTGTGGGGTCCACGGCCTATGCCGCAGCCGCCGGAGGGGCCTTGATCAGCCCTGAACTCGAAATTATGGAAATCTGTCCGGTTTGCCCCTTTATGAGCGATTTCAGGCCGTTGATCTTGCCCAGCCAGCAGGAGATATCCATCCGGGTTGAAAGCTCGTCTCCGGAAAGCTTTGTCACCCTGGACGGACAGTCCGGGTGGCCGCTGTGCGAGGAGGATATGATCCGTATTCAGGCCTGTGAGAGCAGGTTTTTGCTTATAGAACCAGAACAGAGCTCGTTTTTTTACCACTTGCAGCGGGCTGGATATTTACGCCAGGAGAACTGAGGGCCTGGACTATGCGCATGATTTTTTCACGCTGGTGTTTTTTTTGTATTATGGCTGCCCTGGCGGTATTTTTTTTGCCAGGTTGCGGGGCAAAGGAGCCCGCAGAACCACTGGAGTCAGGGTTGATTCCTCTGGGGGCAGAAAAAAAAGAGGAGCTCTTGGCCGGACTCGATCCTGCCCAGCAGGGAATGGAGTCCTGGGAAGAGCTGGCCAAGCCTTTGCGGGGTACCCTCTCGGCCTTGAAGTCACAGGACGCAAACCGGGTGGTTTTGAAAACACCCCATGTTCGACTCACGGTTTCGGACTTGCGGAGCAGCCTCAAACACTTGCTGCGCATACTTCCGGAGCTGGATGCTGATCCCGGACTTCTGGCCCGGGAGTTTACCTGTTACGCACTCCGTCCCGAGCCGTTGTTTACCGGATATTATGAACCCAGGCTTGAGGCCAGCCTGGAGCAGGCACCCGGATACCCTTATCCATTATATGCCCTGCCTGAGGATTTGCAAAGCGTTGACCTGGGACGATTTCATCCCAGGTGGGAGGGAAGGCGTCTGGTGTACCGGGTTGAAGACGGGGAGATTGCGCCCTATCATCACCGGGCGGAGATCGATGGACAAAACGCCTTGCAGGGTAAGGCCGAAGTACTGGCCTGGGCCAAGGATCCTGTGGATGTGTTTTTTTTGCACATCCAGGGCTCAGGACAGCTGGAGCTTCCGGACGGGCAGAGGGCATTTGTCGGTTATGCCGGCAAGAACGGGCTTGAATATGTCTCTTTGGGCCGGGTCCTGGTGGAAAGAGGACATATGAGCTTTGAAGATCTGAGCATGCAATCCATAAAAGCCCACCTGAGCGATCAGCCGCAGCTGATGCCGGAGATTCTGTTCACCAATCCCAGCTATGTCTTTTTTAAGCTGCGCAAGGACGGGCCGTATGGGGCCCTGGGCCGGAAGCTTACTCCCATGGTCAGTCTGGCCACAGACCCAGAAGTGATTCCCTTGGGAGCCCTGCTGGCCATGCAGGTGGACTTGCCAGGGCTGAACAGCAAAGATAGACTTTCAGGTCTGGGCCTGGCTCAAGATGTCGGCGGGGCAATTCAGGGCCGGCATGTGGACCTGTATTGCGGAAGCGGGGATCAGGCTGGACAGGTGGCGGGCCGGCTCAAGGTCCAGGGCCGCTTGTGCCTTCTGGTTTCCCGGAATGTGGCCGATCAGACCGGGGAAGAGATATCTGCACAATGAGATCATGAAATGCTCACAAGAGGAGAGGGCAATGAGCTATGAAGCAGTCATCGGGCTGGAGGTCCATGCACAATTAAATACCCGGTCCAAGCTCTTCTGCTCCTGTTCGACCACATTCGGACAGGAACCAAATACACATGTATGTCCGGTGTGTTCCGGAATGCCCGGGGCCCTGCCAGTGATGAACAAGAAAGCGGTGGAATATGCAGCCAAAATGGCCCTGGCCGTTGGCTGCACTGTGAATAAAGACTCGGTTTTCGCCCGGAAAAATTATTTTTATCCAGACCTGCCCAAGGGATATCAGATATCCCAATACGAGTCCCCTCTCGCTGAACATGGCTGGCTGGACATTGAGACTCCGGACGGGGAAAAGGCAGTGCACATCATTCGAATTCATATGGAAGACGATGCCGGCAAGTCCATTCACTCCCCAAGTGAAAATATGAGCTTTGTAGATCTTAACCGGACCGGAGTGCCGCTGATCGAGATTGTCAGCGGCCCGGATCTGTCTTCTGCTGACGAGGCAGTGGCCTATTTGAAGGCCTTGCGAAGTATTTTAAGATACTTAGGGATTTGCGACGCCAATTTGGAGGAAGGCAACTTCCGGTGTGATGCCAATGTGTCGATCCGTCCTCACGGAGAGACGAAACTGGGGACCAGAACGGAGCTCAAAAATTTGAATTCTTTCCGGCATGTGCATAAGGCCCTGGAGTTTGAAATCTCCCGGCAGACGGCCTTGCTTGAAGATGGTGAACCTGTAATCCAGGAGACCAGGCTCTTTGACCAGGATATGGGCGGGACCAAACCCATGCGGGGCAAGGAAGAGGCCCACGACTATCGCTATTTCCCGGACCCGGACCTGGTACGCATTGCGTTGACTGAGGACGAAATCCGCGCTTGGCGGGAGCAGTTGCCGGAGCTCCCACGAGCCAGGGCCCGGCGTTTTGTCCATACCTACGCCCTGCCTCTGGCTGATGCCCTGCTCTTGACCCAGGAGCGGGATCTGGCCGATTATTTTGAGGCTGCAGTAGCCAAAGGGGTTTCCCCTAAGGAAGTGAGCAACTGGATGCTCACTGAAATGTTGCGCGAACTCAAGGAGCAGGATATGAAGGCTGCCGAAGCCCCCTTTCATCCTTCGCAGCTGGCTGACTTGATAAAACTCATTGATCAAGGTAATATAAGTAATACAATAGGAAAGCAGATCTTTTCAGAGCTCTTTCAATCCGGCCAGGATCCAAAGGCGTATGTGCAGGCCAGAAATCTGGTTCAGATTTCGGATCATAGCCAGCTGGAGCAGGTCATAGAACAGGTCCTGGGAGAAAATCCTGATGAGGTCCAGGCTTATTTGGGAGGAAAGTCCAAGCTGTTGAGCTTTTTCATGGGGCAGGTTATGAAGAAGACCAAGGGACAGGCCAATCCGCAAATGGTGAACACCCTGCTCAAGTCCAAGATGGAATCTGAAAAGGCGTAACGACCTCAAGCATCTCTTCTCGTCCATAAGGCTTCTGCCCGTAAACTTTATCCTGTTGACCAAAAATATGAAACGACATATCCGCTTTTCTGAATCTGAGCCGGCCCTCCTGCTCCTGGATCAACGTTTTTTGCCGGCCCAGGAGAAATGGTTCGTCTGTCGCAATGTGCAGGAAATTATTCTGGCTCTGGAACGTATGGTGATCCGGGGAGCCCCGGCCATCGGCGTAACAGCTGCCTATGGATGCTGCCTGGCTGCCGCCACTCTGGATGCCTCGGACCGCAAATGGCAAAAACGGCTGGATGAGAGTCTGGACCGGTTAGTCCGGGCCAGGCCTACGGCGGTCAACTTGCAGTACAGCGTCCAGCGCATGCAGAAAGCCTGGAAAGCCGATCCGGATGTCAAGCTGGCAGACCTTTGCTGGATGTGGCTCAAACTGGCCAGGGATATTCACAATGAGGATATTGCTGCCAACAAAGCGCTTGGTGAGCTGGGACAGGAGCTCATTCACGACGGATGGACGGTGATGACCCACTGCAATGCCGGCGCTCTGGCCACCGGGGGATATGGAACGGCCCTGGGAGTGATCCGGGCAGCCAGATCAGCTGGCAAAACGGTACAGGTAGTGGCTAATGAGACCCGCCCCTTTTTGCAGGGTGCCCGCCTGACCGCGTATGAGCTGCAGCAGGACCACATCCCGGTACGGGTGGCCTGTGATAATGCCGCCGCTTTGCTCATGGGCCGGGGTTTCATTCAGGCCGTGGTGGTTGGGGCTGACCGTATCGCGGCCAACGGAGATACAGCCAATAAGATTGGGACATATGGGCTGGCTCTTATGGCCCGGGAGCACCATATTCCTTTTTATGTCGCCGCTCCTCTGTCTACCCTGGATATTTTGACCCCGGTGGGGGAAGATATCCCCATTGAGCAGCGTCCGGCGGCGGAGGTCACTCATATGCTCGGCAACCGGGTGGTCCCTGAAGGGGTTGAGGTTTTTAACTATGCCTTTGACATTACCCCAAGCAGGCTGATCTCAGGCATAATTACGGAAAAAGGAATTCTTGCTCCACCCTATGATCAGGCCATTGCTCAGGTCCTTGCAAAGTAACAAGGCAGATGAACATAGCCGGAGCACGTTGGAATATCTCGAATCTTTTCGAAGTTGAGCCTTCATGAATGCACCTCCTCTCGTGGCCTTAATTGGCCGGACCAATGTAGGTAAGTCCACTCTTTTTAATCGACTGCTCCGCCAAAACAAGGCCTTGACTCATGACCGTCCCGGGGTAACCCGGGACCGAATTTATGGCCAGGTCCACGTCGAACAGGACTGCTTCGCCCTGGTGGACACCGGAGGAATTGAGCCTGAGTCTGAGCACGATTTGCAGAGCACGATTCTGGACCAGGCCCGGGAAGCCATGAACGAGGCCCATCTCGTCCTGCTGGTTGTGGACGGCAAGGCCGGACTGACCCCCCTGGATCAAGAGATGGCCGCTCTTATTCGAAGGACCCGGAAACAGGTATGTCTGGTGGTGAATAAGGTGGACGGGCCGGAGCAGGAGGATAGGTGTCTGGCCGATTTTTATGCCCTGGGACTGGACGTGATTGGAGTTTCAGCCGCCCATGGCTACAATTGCCCCTCTTTGCTGCAGGAAATACTGCGGCGTTTGCCTCGTGAACAACCAGAAGACCGGATCATTGAAACTGAACCGGATTTACGCCTTGCCCTCCTGGGCCGGCCCAATGTGGGCAAGTCGTCACTGATCAACACCCTGATCGGGGAGAAACGGCTCATAGTCAGCCCAGAGGCTGGAACTACCCGGGACAGTGTGGACGTGATCCTGGACAAAGACGGAAGCCGGTATTTGTTTGTGGATACAGCTGGTGTGCGCCGCAAAAGCCGCATCCGCGATTCTCTGGAGCGTTTCAGCGTCCTGCGGGCTTTAAAGAGCAGCAAGCGGGCCCAGGTCACTGTTTTGGTCCTGGATGCAGCCCAGGCCTTGAGCGCTCAGGACAAAAAGCTGCTGGCCTTTCTGGACCAGGAAAAGACCCCCTTGATCGTGGCTTTAAACAAGATCGACCTTATACCCCGGCCCCAACGACCAAAGGTCAAGGCCTATTTTGAGCAAGAACTTACGTTTTGTCCTCATGTTCCAGTCATTTCCACTTCCAGTGTAACCCGGGCCGGATTGGGCGGACTCTTGCCCCTGGCTGAAAAACTGTGGGCCGAGTGCGGACACCGGGTGTCTACAGGTGAGCTCAATCGGGTCCTGCAGGAAGTGACCTCCAGGCATCAAGCACCAGTGGTCAAGGGACGCAGAGCCAAGTTTTATTATATGACCCAAACCGACGTGCATCCTCCCACGTTTGTTTTTTTCATGAATGATCGGAATTTGTTGAAGTCGAATTACGCAAAATACTTGGAAAAACAGATCCGCAAACGATTCAAAATGGGCATGGCCCCGCTCAATCTGGTATTTAGGACCAGCCAGGGGTAGGACAGAACTCAGCTTTGCCTCCGGCAAATCTGACCAATAACACCAATTTCTGCAAAAGAAGGAGGAGACTTCATGGTTCAAAAGACCCAACAGATATGGTTTAACGGCCGGTTTATCCCCTGGGAGGAAGCCAATGTCCATGTCTTGACCCATACCCTGCATTACGGAGCAGGCGTCTTTGAGGGCATTCGCTGTTATCAATGCTCTGATGGATCATCAGCTGTGTTCCGCCTGGAAGAGCATGTGGATCGTTTTTTTGATTCCGCCCGGGTCATCCAGATGGAAATTCCTTTTGCCCGGGAAGAAATAAGCCAGGCCATTCTGGAAACATTGCGGGTCAATGGGTTGCGGGAGGGCTATATCCGGCCTCTGGCCTTTATCGGTGATGGGGCCATGGGCGTCTATCCGGGGGATAACCCCATTCACGTCATAATTGCGGTCTGGCCCTGGGGGGCATATCTGGGTGAAGATGCCCTGCAGAAGGGAATTACAGTCAAGACCTCCAGCTTTACCCGGCATCACGTGAATGTGATGATGACCAAGGCCAAGGTATGTGGAAACTATGTAAATTCTGTGCTGGCCAAGCGGGAGGCTTTGGCTGACGGGTATGACGAGTCTTTGCTTCTGGATGTGGACGGGTATGTGGCTGAGGCGTCTGGAGAGAATATGTTCATTGTCAAGAAGAGCGTACTCAAAACTCCTCCTCTGGGCCCGGTCCTGCCGGGAATAACCCGGGACTCCCTGATCACCCTGGCCCGGGATATGGGCTACGGTGTGCAAGAGCAGAGATTCACCCGCGATGAAGTTTACACTGCAGATGAGGCCTTTTTTACCGGGACTGCGGCTGAGCTTACTCCCATTCGAGAGCTGGACCGGCGCAAAATAGGGCCTGGAGAAGCCGGACCGGTCACCATGCTCTTGCAGCAGGAATTTTTCCGGGTAGTGCATGGGGACAATTTGAAGTATGCTGGCTGGCTGACCCATTTTGGGCTGGAAAAGGAGGAATCCTGAACGATCATTATGGCCAAGAACCACTTAACTACAGCCTATCGGCCCCAACTCTTTTCCCAGGTCGTGGGACAAAAGGCAGTTACTCAGATCCTGTCCCGGGCTGCAGCCGAGGGCGAGGTGGCTCCAGCCTATATGTTCAGCGGGACCCGGGGGGTTGGCAAGACCACTGTGGCCCGGATACTGGCCAAAGCAGTCAACTGCAGTCAGGGACCGGCAGCGGAACCCTGCAATACGTGTGAGTTCTGCCGTCAGATAACCCAGGGAACCAGCCTTGATGTGGCCGAGATTGACGGGGCCTCACATACTGGTGTGGACCATGTCCGCAAACTGACCGAGGATGTGAGTTATGCTCCATTGCACTGCCGGTACAAGGTGGTCATCATTGATGAAGCCCACATGCTCTCGCGCAATGCCTTCAATGCTTTGCTTAAAACCCTGGAAGAGCCACCCCGCCATGTGAGCTTTATCCTGGCTACTACTGAACCGCATAAGTTTCCGGCCACTATCGTCAGCCGCTGCCAGCACTATGTGTTTCAACGAGTAGAGCAGAAGACCCTTGCGCAGCACATGTCCTGGATCCTCGATGAGCAGGGTCTGAGCTATGATCCGGATGCTTTGCGGCTCCTGGCCCGCAAAGGAGGGGGCAGTGTACGGGACTGTCTTTCTGTTTTGGGTCAGGTAATAGCCTTGGGCCAGACCAAGATTACATCCCAGATTGTGCAATCCCTTCTCGGGCTCGCCGGTCAGGAGCTGATGCTCAACTGTATGCAGGCGCTGGTTGAGAGGGACAGCAGGGCCATCCTCCACTTGGTGCGGCAGCTCCTGGATCGCGGGTTGGACATCAGCTTTTTTCTCCAGGATATGGCCATGGTCTGGCGCAATCTCTTTGTTCTCAAGCAGACAGGGGATGAGGGGGTCGCTCTGCTGGAGATGGCTGAGGAGGAGGCCAGGCAGTGGATGCAGCTGGCTGAAGAGCTCAGCTTGCGGCAGATTCATGCCGCCTGGCAAATGACTCTGGAAGGTCAGAAGCGGGTGGTTTCCAGCCCTGATCCGGCTCTGGCCCTGGAACTCATGCTCATGAATCTGGCCTTTCTGCCAGAGCTTGTGGGAGTGGGGCAGAAAATGAGCAATCCCGGCCCCGGCACTGCTTCTGGCAAAAAAAACAGTCAGGACGGTTCAGGCCGGCGATCGGGGCAGGACGTGTCTGGTCCGGAGCCGGAGCAGTCCTCGGGAGATTCTCCCGCCGTCTCAGAGTGTTTGGACGGAGAAAAGAGCTGGCAGGGCTTTGTGCGCAGTTTGCGGTCAGGCAAAGAGAAAGTCCTGCCCAATCTGCATCTGGTCCAGGGACAAATGGAAGGGAACCACCTGAAACTGCACTGCCCGGGTTTTTTGGCTCAGCGCCTCCAGGACCGGGACAAGATGGCCTGGCTCCAGAAGCGGGTTGATGCGTACTTTGGATCAGGGCTTAAGATCAGTATCTGCCAGCAGGAGAACGATGCGGGCCGGGACTTTCAGCAGCGGAAAAAAAAAATTGAAGACGAGCCAGTGGTCAAAGAGGCTATAGAACAGTTTTCGGCCCGGGTTGTGGATATTCAGCCCGCAGGTCC
>JBKHIL010000107.1:0-6168 GCA_046538645.1 Desulfovermiculus sp. | reverse complement strand
GGGCCAGGCCGAGAAAGGCGAAATTGCTTTTCAAGGCTCCAGTGATCAGAATTAAAAAGCAGACCAGGATGAAGTCGGTACCCAGCTGAATCCAAAAGAAAGCAATGCGATTTGAGAACCTGTTGCGGATGAGAAGGAAGAAGATGGTCAGGGCAAAGCCGCAGATGAAAAAGAGCTGATAGCACAGTTCAGGTGCAGATCCGAATTTCTCGAGGTCCTGAGGGTATATCAGCCAGGTAAGACCTAGGGGGATGAGGAGAAAAAGGAGGAAAACGAGCCTGGCCAGGCAGACCCGCACGGCCAAGTGTTCAGGCTCCAGGGGCCGGGGTTGGTTTGGGGACTGCATACAAAGTTTCCGGAAAGCTTTCCTGACCAAAGCTTCTGTCAGCCACAGTCTGTCGGATCTCCATGGATTTTGTCCAGGGTATGACCCAAGGCAGGCAGAAGCGGGCCAAGGTTCTCGCGGACCCCCTTGGGGCTTCCGGGGAGGTTGATAATCAGGCTGGAGCCCAGGATTCCAACCACTGCTCTGGAGATCATGGCATGCGGCGTGACAGCCAGGGAAGCGCTCATCATGGCCTGCTCAAATCCAGGCAGGCGCTTGTGAACCAGAGAGGCCGTGACATCTGCTGTGACATCCCGGGGGGCGACCCCGGTCCCGCCGGTGGTAATGATGAGATCAAATCCTTCGTCCAGGGCCAGATGGGTGAGTAGGGACTGAAGGGAGACGGCCTCATCCCGGAGCAAAAAACCCTGACTCAGACACAGAGACAGATGGCTGGAAATCATCTCTGGGATTTGCGGGCCGCTGGTGTCCTGCCGTATCCCAGCAGCTCCGGAATCACTCAAGGTAATCCAGGCCAGGCTGAAGCCCGGCTTGATAATCTGTAGCTCACAGGGCAGAAGGATATCTTCCAGATCCTTGCGGGTTACGACCCAGAGACCCCTTGGCCTTGGATGTCCAGGCCCCAAGCAGTGACCGTGCACCTCAAACCAGGGCTCATCTCCCTGAGGGGCAAGCCTGGATCCCACCCTGATGTCATCGGGCAAATCCGGGCTGACCGCAAAGCCGGACGCATACTGGGGAAGAAAAGAAGGACTGAGCAGGAAATATCTTCCGCTCACGGCCTTAAGGGGCGAGATTTGTTCCAGGGTACAGCGCATACCATCCTCAGGTAACAAGAAAGGGAGCATTCCTGCTCCCTTGGATTTCTTCATATCTGCGATCCAGCTGCAACTGGCCGGAGCCTGGGTCAAAAGATATACGTTATATCTAAGGTCCAAAAGCACCAGGGCAGGAATGAATGCATACAGAACTTATTACATACGTTCAGCTCAGCACATACTTATCTTTTTGCCAGGGGTGTTCCTGACCTTTTGCCAGACGCAGGATGTTGTCCCGATGCTTGGAATACACAAGGCCCATGACAATAAGACTCAGGATGAGATAGGAAAAGGAACCGGCAAAGAGGATAAACAAGGGCAGCACAGTGACCATGCCCAGGGAACCGATGGAGACAAAGCCGGTGATCCAAATAAGCACAATGCAGACCACAACAGCCCAGAACAAGGGGGTTGGGGTCAGGGCCAGAAAAATGCCAATAGTGATGGCCACCCCTTTGCCCCCTTTTCCACCCAGAAATGCGGAATAGAGATGCCCCAGAACAACAGCCAGGCCGGTAAGGGTCAAAAAGCTCGCTGAGTTGTTGATACCCATAGCTACGAGCATAGGGATCAAACCCTTGGCCGCGTCAAGCACAAATGTGAGGATCCCATAGCCGGTACCGCACGCCCTGGCCACATTGGTAGCCCCGATACTTTTACTTCCGATCAGCCTGGGATCTATCCCATTAGCCAGTCTGGAGACAATAAGGCCAAACGGAATGGATCCAATGAGGTAGACCACGAGGAGCCAGCCCAGACCTGCAATCACAATGTTCATTACTCCTCCCTCGCCTTGATAATTTTGATGTCATTGTTGAGGGGATCGATCTTTCCCAATTCGAGATGATACCATGCACCAGGGATTATCTTGTCCCCGAAGAGCTGTTTAGGCCCGCGCAGAAAGAGCTGTTCCTGCGGCAGGCAGACAACGACATGCTGTCCTTCTTCAGCAACAACCACCCCTGACCACATCTTTTCTTTACACCACCTTTGAAAATAAAGCAACTTCCAATACCTGGTCCGATAGCGCTGGACCTTGGCGACATCCTGCATTCTGGCCGAAAGTCCGGGCAGCATGGACATGAGTTCTTCTTCCGTCCACAGCGGCTGGCCGCTGTGCAGATAGGCAGCCATTTGCGTCAGATTCATCAGATCCGGATATCTGCGCAGGGCGGAGGAAACCGGGGCGTAGGCCCCAACCCCCAGGCTGGCGTGGGGCATTGGCTGTACATCGAGCTTGGAGCTGTGCAAGGCCCGCATGGCTTCATATATA
Organism: Desulfovermiculus sp.; assembly: GCA_046538645.1. GTDB lineage: Bacteria > Desulfobacterota > Desulfovibrionia > Desulfovibrionales > Desulfothermaceae > Desulfovermiculus. The sequence continues at coordinate 3,731 of JBKHIL010000107.1, read as the reverse complement.
GCCACAGGATCATCCCAAACACCGGCCAGGTTTTTGGGCAGCTTAATGTCCTGGGTTCGATAGATCAAGGCCAGACCGTGCTGCCTGGCCCAGGTCGCCAAAGCTGTATTGACCAGGATCATCAGTTCGCTGACGATGAGCTGAGCCCCTGGCGTGCTTGCCGGCTGATCCAGGCGGACTTCTGTTTGGCCGTTTTCGACCTCCAGGTGCAGGACCGGATCAGCCTGCTCCAGGATGACCGCTCCCTGCTGGATGCGTTTTTGGCGAAGAGTTGCGGCCAGGGTATGAGCAGGTCCGAGCTTGTAGCTTTCCGGATCGGTGTTCAGCAATTCTTCGGCCTGCTCATACGTCAGGTTGTCTTTAATCCGGACCCAGGAAACGCGCACTTGCAGGTCCTGGATTTCACCACCCGGGTCCACGGTCATCTCCACAATAAAGGCCGGTGAGGTCTGTTTGGCCCGCAGGCTGTAAAGCTTAAGCCCGATGGCCTCAGGTAACAGGTGGGCGGTGCCTTCGGGCAGATACAGGCTGCTCATGCGTTGAGCAACCTCGGCATCCAGATCGGAGGAAAAATCCCAGGTCAGGCCCGGCCAGGCCAGAGCCAGGGTCAATTGGTAACAGCCATTGTGGTCAACCTGGAGACAGAATGCATCATCCATGTCCCTGGTGGTGGCGGAATCGATAGTGATCAGGGGCAGGTCTTCCGGGCTCTGCTTAAGGGACGCCCAGAGTTCTTGTTGACGGCTGATTTCATCCCGGTATTTTTCGCTCCACGCATCACCCCAGGCATAGCCAATCTGATCCAGCAGGACGTTGTAATGGGCAGGGACCAAACCCCAGGCCTGAGCCAAAAGCAGGGGCAGGTGTTCATGCTCGGGCAGGCCGCGGCGAACTTCGGGCCACAAACCGGTCCGCTGTCTGTGGTCAGGATCAGCCATGCCCTGCAGCAGCATTTCTTTGAGTTCAGCCGCTACTTCCGGATCAGGTTCTTCAGGTTTGGGAGCCTGACTGGAAGTGATGTATTTCCAGAGGTCTTTGAGAAATTCGTGGCCCTTTGTGACGATCAGCTGCCGCCTGCGGTTGGCTTCAATAGCCGCCAGGTTGGTCTCCACTTTGACCGGATCATAGATCAAAAAGTTTGGAGGCTGGAACTTGAAGTAGGCCTTGTGCTGCAGCAATACCCGGCCCAGAGCGGCGATCTGATCATGGGTCGGATCGGCCCATATCAGGCCAGCCAGCCACTTGATGTTTCCGGTTTCAATTTCAGAATGCGTCAATTCCCAGAGCTCTACAGCATTGATCTCAGCCTGGAGATTGAGGCGGTTTTTGTGCCGGAGTTCCAGGTCATTGAGCATTTCCTGGCGGGAACTCCCGGCTGGAAGGACTGGACCGGTCCAGGGCAGGACCCGGCTGAGGGACAGTTTGATGACCCGTTTATTGACATTTAAAATACGCAGGTGTTTGCCGCTTTCCTCCATAACACAGCCTGCTATGGGCTGGTTGTCTTGCAGGTATTCGACCACACAATTGGCAGTGACAGGTGAAAAGGTCGAATTCATTATCTGGCCTTTGAAGTCTGTGGTTAAAAAGGGGTCCAGGTGCACAGTTCATGTGTGAACAGAAAGATATTTTGATTTTGGCAATGAATCCGGAGACCTTGCCGGTTGAATCATGTTAGTGCTTGAAAGACCGCTGACCGGTGAAGACCATGGCCACCTGAGGGTCAGCCTGGTTGACGGCCTCGATAACCTGGGCATCGTTGAGGGAACCTCCGGGCTGAGCAACAGCACTCACCCCTTGAGCAATGGCCAGATCCACTCCGTCCCGAAAAGGGAAAAAGCCGTCGGAAACCAGGACAGAGCCCTTCAGGCCAGCCAAGTCTGCATCGGTACGGGCCTGGATATCCTTGAGAGTGTTTTGGGCCTGGGCATCACTTCGAGCTTTTTGCCGCAACTGATATATTGACAGCCCTGAATCCTTGAAAGCCATAACATCGGCATACTTGGTCCGGGCCTTGTAGATGGTCAAATCCACACATCCCACTCGATCCTGCTCTCCAGTTCCGATGGCCACTGTGGCCCCGTTCTTGGCGAATATAACCGAGTTTGAACTGACCCCGGCTTCTACTGCCCAGGCGAAGAGGAGGTCCTCGCTTTCCCGTTGTGTAGGCTGTCGGGCCATGAGCACGGTCCCGTCCTGGGTATTGGCTTGTGCCGGCAGCCAGTCGTCAGCAGACAAAATTCGATTTCGAAACGAAAATTGAGCTATCAGGCCCCCATCCACCAGGGATTTCAGATCCAGGTAAGGGATGTTGAGCAGAGTCTTGAGCTGGGCCAGCCCGGGAATTTTTAATATGCGCAGATTCTTTCGCTGGGCGAGGATGTCCACCACTCCAGGATCAAAGTCCGGAGCAGCCACAACTTCAAAATATGAATCATTGATGAATTGAGCTGATTCCTTGTTCAGAGGCATGTTGACCACAACCGTCCCCCCAAAAGCGGCTATCCGGTCTGACCAGTAGGCATTGGATACTGCCTGATGAATGCCTTGATCCGACCAGGCTGCTCCGCACGGGTTGTTGTGTTTGAGGATAACCGCGGCCGGCTTGGCGCTTAAGTATTGCAAGATATTGATTCCGTTATCTATGTCTGTTAAGTTTATTTTCCCCGGGTGCTTGCCTGCCTGAATCATTTGCTCTGAGAGAAGAGAGGAAATCAGACCCTGCCGGGGCGTGCGAAAGTTCACCCCGCCGAGTTCCAGTGAACCCTGGTCCAGTTCGAACAAGGCTGCTGGCTGGTCCGGGTTCTCTCCATAGCGCAATCCCCGTTCCTCACCGCCTATGGTCCAGGTCTTTTTCTTGAAGATGAGTTCGCGGTCCCCAATGGTTAAATGCAGCTCCCGGGGGAAAGGGTCATTCTGCAAGGACTGGTACATGCTCTTGATATCGCTCATATAGGTGCTCCTTGTTTTTGACTGGACGGAGGCCTTATGCAGTCCATAGGACCCGGGCAAAAAAAATTCTGTACCATAACCCTTGAACAGTGGCAATTTTGCAGGTTATGATGGGCAGGACGCATTTCCGGCATCAGGATTATTTTATGTCCAGGCAACTCTTCAGGAGGAATCGACTTGGAAGCTATGTTGCAAAAAATGGCCAGACAGCTGGCTTCAATGGATGAGGCCTCGCTGATGGCCCTTTGGGATACGTATCACAGCCGGGTCAAAGCGTTTGAACCTACCCGTACTTGGGAGGAAGCCTGCATCATTTTCGGTCTGATCCAGGCCGTACGCTGGAAGAACCAGCTTTTCAACAACCTGTGGGCAGAACAAAAACAGGCCGGAGAGCAAACAGAACAGACGGGCGGGCAGGACATGGGGCAAACAGAAAACCAGGATGCGGATTTGATTTCCAATTCAGAGCGAGGCAAAATCATCCAATTCTACCCCCGGGGAGAGTGATTCCCTGCGGTCTGATCCCAAGTGCAAAATGGTTTGAACAAGGAGATATTCATGGCCGAAAACGTGGTGGTTGTTGGCGCGCAGTGGGGAGATGAGGGCAAGGGCAAGATCGTGGATCTGCTCACCGAGAACGCCCAGGTTATTGTTCGCTTTCAGGGGGGCAATAATGCAGGACATACTCTGGTGGTCAAAGGACACAGGGTTGTTTTGCATCTCATCCCTTCCGGAATTTTGCATCCGGGCAAGCTTTGCCTGATCGGCAACGGTGTGGT
>JBKHIL010000015.1:0-12983 GCA_046538645.1 Desulfovermiculus sp. | reverse complement strand
TGGACAGCCAAGCCAGCGACCAGGGTTGAGTCTTGGTCATACGAGGGGGTCTTGCATGGAGACCAGATGTTTTGTAGCCCTTCCCCTGCCTGAGGCCTATCAACGCGTTTTGCCCAAGATTGCCAGCGCATGGAACTCCAGTCTACACTCCAGGCTGACCTGGACCAAACAAGGCAACTGGCATCTGACCTTGTCCTTTTTGGCTGAAATTGGCCCGCAGATGCTCTCCTCGGTCCAGGCCACCCTACAGGCCGTAAACGAGCCTGGATTCACCATTCAGGCCGGCGGTGCCGGTTTCTTTCCCCCAGGGAAAAAACCGAGGGTAGTCTGGGTGGGGCTGAGTCAAGGGGCTGAAGAGTGCATCCGGCTGGCCGATAAAATTGAAAAGGCCTTGCTTCCCTTGGGTTTTCCGGCCAGCTCCCGGCCTTTTCGACCCCACCTGACAGTAGCCCGGGTCAAGCAGGCCCGGCCGGATAACTGGTTGCAATTTGTCAAGTGGCTGCACAACATGTCCTGGCCGGCATGTCAGGTGGACCGCTTTGTTCTGTATGCCAGCCGTCTGACCCCCAAGGGGCCTGAGTACAGCGTCCTTCAGGAATATTTTTTATCCTGATACTAAATGGTTGTGCGCCGAGTGCATGTCTTCTCCGCAGGCTGCTTGCGCTGCGGATAAGTGGATGCACAAAGTGTATCCGTAATTTTGCAGATCGGGGCAGAATGTCTTACCAAAGAGATATGGGCATGGTTTTGGTTCAAGATATCCCCAAAACGGCACAAAAGACCCTGGAGCTGGCAAGACAGGCCATTACAGGCGGCAAAGTGATCATCTATCCCACAGAGACCTTCTATGCCTTAGGCTGCAATGTATTTGACCGTGGGGCAGTGGAGAGGATTGTGCGCATCAAAGGACGGCCACAAAACAAGCCCTTGCCGGTGATTATCGGGAGCATGGAGCAATTGCAGCTCGTGGCCAGTGAAATCTCAAACCAGGCTATGGATCTGGTCCGGACCTTTTGGCCAGGTCCCCTGTCTCTTATCCTTCCAGCCCGCGAAACTCTCAGCTCTCAGGCCAAGGATCAAGCAGGCCTGACCAGCGTTCGCTGGTCTCCACATCCGGTGGCCCAGGAGCTCTGCATTTCTTCCGGTGTGCCCCTGGTAGGCACAAGTGCCAATTTGGCAGGTGCGGAAGCGGTTTTCCGACCTGAGGCTCTTGATCCCCGGATCATGAAAGAGGTGGACAGTGTACTCACTTTTCCTCCCAATCCTCAAGGCGGTTTGCCATCTAGCGTGGTTCAGGTTGTAGGTCCGCAGCAGCTTCATGTGTTCCGGAGCGGAGCGGTCTCAGAGCAGCACCTGCAGGCCGCTGGCTGGCAGTGCATGAAATGTTCAAAAAATTGAACTCTGCACATCTGACTGACGTTGTTTTCTGGGCTGAGGATACAAGAATTTGTACCATATTTTATGTTTTTTTATGCATTTCTGCGATCCAGAGGGGAGGCTCTTCCCGGTTCAAAGTGACCAGGTCGTGAAAAGGGACAGTTTTTTATTATGGCATACTCTATGCAATATAGAAAATACCTTCCTCCTTTTGCCATAGCTGGCCTCCTTGGAAAATGTTTCCGGGGAGGCCAGTTGTGTTTTGGGCCTCACTACTGCATTCCAATTATCTTTCCAATTCTTGAACAATATTTAAAATTGTTTCTGTGACCCGGGCCAGGGACAGGTGCTTCATGCACACCGGATGAGAGCACTGGATCTGACCTGTCTGAGTACAGGGCGAACAGTCCAGATCTGTTTGCAGGCAGGTAAGGCCAAGCGGCCCCCATTGACTTGCTGCAGCAGGACCAAACAGGGCCAAGCCGGGACATCCTAGTAAACCGGCCAAGTGCATTGGTCCGGAATCATTGCCAATAACTAGATCAGATTTCAACAGCCAGGATTGAAGCTCAGGAAAGTCTTGAGGCTGGAGGAGTTGAAAATTTTGTACCTCCATGCCCCTTTCTCTTTCCGCAGGACCCAGAACAATGACCGGCTCATATCCCCTGCCGGCCATCCATGCCGCCAGATGTATATACCTGGACAATGGCCAGCACTTTGCCCTGTGCCCGGCTCCAGGAAAAATCAGGACCTGCTGTATGCGCTCTGAAGTATTGCTCCGGGTGAACATGGCCCGCCACGTTTGCAGCCAATCTGTTTTTTCGGGTACCCCTAATTCGTTGAGCCTGGAGGCATATACACGGCGGGGAGGAGTGTATGTGCCGGCAGTAATGCCGGGGACAAAGGCAAGATCAGCAAAAGGTATCAGGCTAGGCGGGGTCCGCAGGCCGAACCAGATAACCCGGTATCCCTGGAGCTCATCCGGCCAGTCTGAAGTGGAGTAGATGCGGTCTACAGCCAGGCGGAGCTGACCGGGACAGGGGATAAAGTTCAGGGGATCTGTCCACAGGCGGTATGCTTCGCGACCGGCCCAGTACAAGGGAAGATGAGGAAAATGGCGGCGCAGGGCCAGAAGTGAAGGCCAAATCTGCAAAAAGTCCCCCAGGGCTCCCTTATGGACGGCGATGATTCCTTTTGATATGCACATAGTATGGATTTTCAAGGAGGAAAAATATATGCCCGACTCTATCACGTGCCCGGCCTGCAAAGCAAAGGTCCCGGTGTACCGGAATCCAGTGCCTACCGTGGACATCGTCATACATATCCCGGACCAAGGCGTTGTCTTGATTGAACGCCGTAATCCGCCCTATGGATGGGCCCTGCCCGGAGGGTTTGTGGATTATGGCGAAAGCGTTGAACAGGCGGCTGTGCGCGAGGCTCAGGAGGAAACCGGTCTTGAGGTCCAGCTGCACGGGCTGCTTGGGGTCTACTCCAGCCCGGACCGGGATCCGCGACAGCATACCATGAGCGTAGTTTTTACAGCCACGGCCAGAGCTGAGAACCGCCTCAAGGCCGGGGATGATGCCGGCCGGGTCTGCGTTGCTTCCCTGGATCAGCTTCCAGAGCTGGCTTTTGATCATGCCCGGATCTTGGCCGACTTTCAACAGGCCTGGTACAAGGGAAAGACACAAACTACAGTCGGTTTGGGACGCAGCCTGGGATGGGCGTTAAATAGCTGAGCAAAGAGGATAGGCAGCATGAACCGGCCTTTTTTTGTTCAATATGGGACAAACGGCCAATGAAGGAACACATTGAAATGCTAGCAACCAGGGTACTTCAGGTGTTTTATGTATATCTGCATTGATTTGGGCGGGACCAATATTCGAGGCACATGGATTAATGCCAAAGGCGAAAACGGGGATGTCATTTTGCGCGCACGGTCCAGAACTCTGGACGGGACCAAAGAAAGTCTGGTGGACCTGGTCTCCGCCCTTAAGTCCCAGGCCCCAGCCCCAGTGCAAGGCATTGGCCTGGCCACAGCTGGACCTTTGGATCACCGCAGGCGAATGTATTTAAAAACGACCAACATGCCGGAACTGAACAATTTCCGGGTTGGAGAATTTTTGGAACAGAGCTTTTCCCTGCCTGTACGCATGGAGAACGACGCTCAAGCCGCAGCTCTGGGTGAGGTGTGGGCCGGAGGCCTGAGTGGAACGGCCGATGCCGTGGTCATTACCTTAGGCACAGGTGTTGGTTCCGGAGTAATCATAAATCATGAGATCTGGCGGGCCGGACACTTTACCGGGCCGGAACTGGGACATATCTATCTGGGACCCGGCCCCAGACGTGCCTGTGATATGAAAACCACCTCTCTTCCTGCCTGCGGATGCGGACAGGTGGGCTGTGCTGAATCATGGCTGCAAAAACGGGCCCTTTTGGAGCTTTTCTCCCGTTGCGGAGCGGCCTGGACTGATCCTTATGAGGCCTTTGCCGCATTGGAGAAAGGTGATGCCGGGGCTCAATATATGATGGATATTTACGGCCGCAGGCTGGGGTTATATCTCTCTGTGCTTCAAGTGGTCTTTGGGTTTGAGAGTGTGGGGATCAGTGGAGGCTTAAGCGCCTTCTTTCCCTATTTTGAAGCCTGTATGTGGGATACCTTGCGGCACAGGTTTGCACACCGGAACTTGTGGCTGCCCCGGAAGGTAGTACCCAGTCCGGACCCGGAAATGAGCGCTCTGGTGGGCATGGCCAGAGTCTTTGTCCTGGAAAGCCAGGGCAGCACAGCCTGGCAGCCGACAGAAGGAAAGTGATCAGGCCCGCCGCTGGCCGCATAGGCCGGCGGCGGTCGAGGATGAAGGTGACGAAGACGCAGCAGGGGAGCGAATGATCATTCGCCCCCCCTGAGGCCAGTCACGCGTCTGGGCGTGACTGGCTGTCTGAACGTGCATGCCAGGATCTGGGTGAAGTCGTTGTGCAGAGAGACTTTGCCTGCGGCTTATCTGATGTATGGATTGAATATATGCCGCATTCTGTATCCCCCCTTTTGCTTACCCTGGGTGATCCCAACGGGATTGGTCCAGAATTGGTCTGCCGCCTGTATTCTATGGGCAGCCTTTCCCGCCGGGACAGGGCTCTGGTCCTTATCGGTCCAGAGCAGGCCCTGATCGCGCATTGTCAGGATCTGGGACTTGAGCCCTTTTGGCAGCTAGCGGGCAATGGAGATCTGATCAGAAGATCAGGGATTTTTCTCATGCAGCCGTCTGAGCTGGCGCAGTGGGAGGCAAATCCTGGTCAGGCCAATCAGCAGGGCGGACTGGCAGCGGCATTGAGCCTGGAGGCAGCCTGTTTTCTGCTCAATGCCGGTCAAGCCAGGGGGGTGGTCACCTGCCCCTTGAACAAAGCGATGCTCCAGGAGGCAGGATTTGCTTTTCCCGGACACACGGAGTTTTTGGCCGTCAAAAGCGGGTTGGGTGCAAATGATGTGTGCATGCTTCTGGCCGGAGACAGGTTGCGGGTCGGGCTGGTGACCACTCATCCGAGACTCAAAGATGTCCCGGACTTGGTGACTCGGGAAAAGATCGAGCGCTGTCTGCTCCAGATGTTTGGTTTTGTCCAGGCAGCAGGATATGGGCATCGGCCTGTCGCTGTCTGTGGACTTAATCCCCATGCCGGGGAACAGGGGTACATCGGGGATGAGGAAGAAAAGGTCATCATCCCGGCTATCGAAGCTGTCAAGAAAAAAGGGGTTGCGGTCAGCGGTCCCTGGCCGGCGGATTCGGTTTTTTACCGGGCCTATCATGGTGAGTTCTCAGCTGTATTGGCTATGTATCACGATCAGGGTTTGGGGCCGTTGAAGCTGGTCCATTTTCAGCAGGCGGTCAACGTGACCCTGGGGCTGCCTTTTGTGCGCACTTCAGTGGATCACGGCACGGCCTACGATTTGGTTGGAACAGGCCAAGCCAGGACCCAGAGTCTCAAAAGGGCCCTGGATCTGGCTGAACGGCTGATGGAGGGGAAATAGAGAAGTTATGCCTTCGTTCGCAGACTCACTCAGATCCTGTCCTGAGTCGTCGAAGGAAATGACTTGAGAAGTCAATATATATGTGTTTTGTCATTATATTTCAAATTTGCCGGAGGTCCCGCCATGGCGGGACTGAAACCTGAAGCTTCACGAGTGCGCTTGCCTGACCATACTGGCGAAAGCCTGAAAAAAAGAATTGGCTTCGTGAGGCCCGGGGGCGGCTTCTGGGTGATGCTGGACGGCCATGATCGGCTTTGTCCGGTGCACAAAGCCTTCCAGGGTTTGATCATTGAGATTGATATGGGTCTGTTCCAAGGCGTCTACATGGGATACGTCCACGCAAAAGCCATGATTCTGGGATGAGATATGGATCTGTCCGGTGTGCAGGCACTTGACCGGATGGTTGACCCCGTGATGTCCGAACTTGAGCTTGAAGCTGGTTCCTCCGAGGGCCAATCCCAGGAGCTGGTGACCCAGGCAAATGCCCCCGATGGGAAATTCTTCAGCCAGAAGGGCAGTGGTATGGACAATATCAGGCAAGGCGGCCGGGTCGCCGGGTCCATTGCTTAAAAAAACAGCCTCTGGATTTAAGTCTTTGATCTCCTGGGCCGGGGTGAACGAGGGAACGGCCAGGACCTGAAATCCATTGGCCTTCAACAAGCGGAGGATATTCCATTTGATCCCCAGGTCCATGACCACCACCCGGGGGCCTTTATCCGGCCATTTCCCCTGGGCATCGGCCATATCCACAGGTCGCGGCCCCTGTTCGGTCCAGAAATAGGGCCTGGACGTGGTGACCTCGTCCACCAGATTTAAGCCCTGCATGGGCGGGAGCTCCCGGGCCCTGACCACAACCTTTTGGGGGTCGCTTTCCTGAGTGGAGATATAGCCGCGCATGGCTCCATGCATGCGGATGTGCCTGGTCAGGGCCCGGGTATCAATACCTTCCAGGCCGACAATCTTATTGTCCCGCAGATACTCAGGCAAGGAGGAAGTGCTGCGGAAATTGGAGGGGGCAAAGCAGCACTCTTTGACCACAAACCCGGCCACCTGCACCCGGCTGGACTCTATATCTTCCAAGTTGATCCCGTAATTGCCAATATGCGGATAGGTCATGCAGACCAGCTGCTGGCGGTAGGAAGGGTCGGTCAAGATTTCCTGGTATCCGCACATGCCGGTATTGAATATGACCTCGCCTCCGGCTTCGCCGCTTCCGGTAAAAGAACGGCCCCTGAACCAGGTCCCGTCTTCCAAACCTAAGAGAGCGTGCATGCGATGTTCTCCTTGCGTAATATGGCTTCCACCTGAGGCACATCCTCTGGCCGGTCCACGCCATAACACTGATGCTCGGTAAGCACAACATGAACCGGAATACCGGCCTCCAGGAGGCGAAGCTGTTCAAGTTTTTCCATTTGTTCCAAGGGACTGGGGCCAAGCTGATGAAAACGACGCAGGACGGGCAAGCGGAAGGCATACAGGCCGATGTGCGCGAGAAAGCTGTTTTTTTGCTCATCCCGGGCATAAGGGATCGGAGCGCGGGAAAAATACAAGGCCAGTCCTGTATGGGCCCTGACTACCTTGACCACATTAAAATCTTGAGCATATTCAGGCTGCAAAGAGCGGGCTGCCGTGCTGACCTTGGTTGCGGGCCTCAAAAAGGGGTCCACCAATTGTCCCAACAGGTGGGGGGACAGACAGGGCTCGTCTCCTTGTACGTTGACGACAACAGCCTCATCCGGAAGATTCAAGGTTTGGGCGGCCTCTAAAATGCGGTCTGTACCACTTTCATGCTCAGAGGAGGTCATGATCACCGGGACCCCGAATGATCCGGCCACATCTGCAATACGCTTGTCGTCAGTCGCCAGATACGTGCTTTGGATGTGCGGACAGGCCCGGGTGCGCTGAACGACATGCCAGAACATGGGCCGGCCCAGGATGGGGGTCAAGGGTTTGCCCGGGAAGCGCGCCGAATTGTATCTGGCCGGAATAATGGCTATACACGGAAACGATAGGACCATATGAGACCTCTTAGGGAAAAATCACTGCTTATGCTTTCTTGAACCAGAGGTGGGTGAAGCATGCAAAACAAGAGCACAGGCCAGAGCCTCCAGGACTGGTTGGAGCTCAGTCAGGAGCAGATGGCAAATATCAAGCGGCTGCAACGCGGAAAAGGTTACGGGTTGCTGCGGGCAGCCTTTGATCTCGGCGTCCTGTCGGCAGAAGACTATGTGCGTTTTGCTGCTTCTCAATATCGATTGCCTGTGGTTCAACCCGGGGATTTACAGGTGCCTGAGGAGGTACGGCAGATTTTGCCCCTGGATGTCTGTCAAAAATATAGCTGCATCCCTTTCAAGCAGCAAGGAAAACATCTCTATCTGGCCATTGCGGAACCAGATAATATACTGGCCCAGGATGATATCCGGTTTATGACCGGAATGGAAGTGGTGGTCCATGTGGCCGCGCCCAGCTGGGTGCAGGAAGCCTTGGACTTCTTAGACCCCGGGGAAAGCGGACAGGATGAAAAAATATCAGAGACCCTGGCTCAGTTCGATGGACAGGGTCTGGCCTGGGAGCAATCTGAGAGGAGAGAAGCAGAAGAAAACTCACTGCTGGAGGAAGCCACCCAAGGGCCAGTGGTCAAGATGGTCAATATGCTGATAATGGACGCCATCCGCAAAAAGGCTTCAGATGTGCATATTGAATGCTATGAAAAGCTGTTTAGGGTCCGTTATCGACTGGACGGAGTGCTGCGGGAGATCATGCGTCCGCCTGTGGGCATGCAGGCGGCCTTGATCTCCAGAATCAAGATCATGGCTCATCTGAATATCGCGGAAAAGCGCCTGCCCCAGGACGGGCGGATCAAAGTCAGGACTCCCGGTGGCAGCGAAGCCGAGTTTCGGGTATCGATTCTGCCTACCTTGTTTGGGGAAAAGGTGGTCCTGCGTTATCTGGACAACGCCTCTGTACAGGTGGATATGAGCAGACTGGGCATGGAACCACAAACCTTGCATTTGCTGCACAAGATCATACGCAGTCCGCACGGGATTTTTCTGGTCACCGGCCCCACCGGCAGCGGAAAGACCACAACGTTATATTCAGTGCTCAAGGAACTCAACTCCGAGGGAGTGAACATCGCCACTGTGGAGGATCCGGTGGAAGTGACTCTTTGCGGGGTAAATCAGGTGCAGATCAAGGAAAATATCGGACTTGGCTTTTCCTCTGTACTGCGCTCTTTTTTGCGTCAAGACCCGGATATTATCCTGGTAGGGGAAATCAGAGACCCGGAAACGGCCCAGATTGCGGTCAAAGCAGCCTTGACCGGCCATCTGGTCCTGTCTACCCTGCACACCAATGACGCCCCGAGTACGGTGAACAGGCTGCTGAACATGGACGTAGAAGGGTTCATGCTGGCCTCTGCCTTGCGCGGGATCCTGGCTCAACGTCTGGTGCGCACTCTGTGCCCGGAATGTAAAAAACGAGTATCCGGGGATGATGCCAAGCTGGAGCGGTTAGGACTTCAAAGATGCGATCATTCGCATATATTTGAACATATTGGGTGTCCCAAATGTCACCAGAGCGGCTATAGAGGACGTACCGGAGTCTATGAATGCCTGGAGGTGACCCCCAAGATGCAACAACTCATTGAGAACCGGGCCAGCCTGCCGGATATCCGCAGTCAAGCCCGGCAGCAGGGTATGCAGACTCTGCGCCAAAGTGCGGTGAACAAACTCGTTCAGGGCATGACGTCGGTGGAGGAGGTTCTACGTTTGACAGTGGAAGATTAAGGATGGACAAAACATAAGGAGGAGCGATGCCCATCTTTATTTACAAGGCTGTGAACCGGGCCGGGCGAAAGGTCAAAGGAGATCTGGACGCTCCCAGCCTGGATATGGCCCAAAATGTGCTGTGGCGCCGGGGATATACGCAGATCAAGGTCAAGCCCAAACCCAAAGATCTGCTGGAAGGCACTTTTCTGGAAAAAAAGGTCACATCCCGGGACATGGTCGTCTTTTCCCGCCAGTTTGCGACCATGATCAGTTCCGGAGTGCCCATCCTGCAGGCTTTGCAGGTTATGTGTGAACAGACCGAGAACAACAAGCTCCGGCGCACCCTGTACGAGGTGCGCAATGATGTGGAGGGCGGGAGCTCATTGTCCGAAGCCCTGAGCAGGCAGAAAAGGGTCTTTGATTCCTTATATACCAATATGGTCCATGCCGGTGAGACCGGCGGGGTCTTGGACCTTGTTTTGGATCGTCTGGCCGGGTATATCGAAAAAGCGGCCAATCTGAAATCAAAAGTCAAGGGGGCCATGATCTATCCGGCTGTGGTCACTGTGGTAGCCATTGCAGTGATCGCCATTATCCTTATTTTCGTCATCCCTACTTTTGAAAGCATGTTTGCTGATTTTGGCGGGGTCCTGCCTTTGCCCACCCAGGTGGTTATCGATCTCAGCCGCTGGGTCAAGGGCAATATTTTGCTCCTTATCGGAACAATCATTGCCTCTGCTGTGGTGTTGCGGCTGGTTTATGCCTGGGAAAGGGGCCGGATCTTTATTGATCGCTGGATCCTTTTTGTTCCTCTGTTCGGCCCGCTGCTGCGAAAGGTCGCAGTGGCCCGATTCAGCCGGACTTTGAGCACTATGGTCTCCAGTGGAGTGCCTATTCTCTATGCCCTTGATATTGTGGCCAAAACTTCCGGAAACAAGACTGTGGAACTTGGAGTGCAAAAGGCTATGCGCTCTATTTCCGAAGGGCAGACTCTGGCTGAACCCCTGGATGCCACTGGTGTCTTTCCGCCTATGGTCATTCATATGATTTCTATCGGTGAGACGACTGGGGCCCTGGATTCCATGCTGGCTAAGATTGCAGACTTTTATGATGATGAGGTCGATGTGGCTGTAGCTACCTTGACTTCCCTTATTGAACCCATCATGATCGTATTTTTGGGGGTAGTGGTCGGTGGCCTGGTGGTCAGCATGTACCTGCCCATATTCAAGATTGCCGGAACAGTGGCCGGGTAGATGCTGTTTGCCGGTCATCAAAGGTCTGCAGTCCCGCTGGCCGACCGTTATTTGTTGTTCGTGATTTTGTATGAAAATTAGTTATCGGTTATCAGTTACCGGCAAAAACGCTGGATGTTGGTAACTGTTTCCTGTGAACAGATAAACTATAGCTTTGTATGCAAGGAGTTTGATTATGAGTGGGGATGGATTCGTTGTCGCTGTGGCCGGGGCTACCGGAGCCGTTGGCCGGGAAATGTTAAAGATCCTGCATGAACGCCGTTTCCCCGCCGGTGAGGTTCGCGCCCTGGCTTCTTCCCGCTCTGCGGGCTCGACTGTGCCGTATGGCGATGATGAGCTGAGAGTTAAGGAGCTTAATGAACATTCCTTTGCTGATGTGGATCTGGCTCTGTTTTCAGCTGGCGGAGATACCTCCAAAAAATTCGCCCCTGTTGCAGCAAAGGCTGGTTGCGTGGTGGTGGATAATTCCAGTGCCTGGCGTATGGATCCGGAAGTTCCCCTGGTCGTGCCGGAGGTCAATCCCCAGGCCCTTGAGGGACACAAGAATATTATCGCCAACCCCAACTGCTCCACCATTCAAATGGTGGTCGTCCTCAAGCCTATTTACGACACGGTTGGGATCTCCCGGGTTGTGGTCTCCACCTATCAGGCGGTGTCTGGAAGCGGACAAAAGGCGATTGAAGAGCTTCAAGATCAGGTGCGGGCCTTATTTAATATGCAGGATACGGCCTGTGAGGTCTATCCGCACCAAATCGCCTTTAACTGCCTGCCGCATATCGATGCCTTCCTGGACAATGAATATACCAGGGAGGAGATGAAGATGATCGATGAGACCACCAAGATCATGGGCGATGAGAGCATCCGGGTCACGGCTACCACTGTGCGGGTGCCTGTTTTTTTCGGCCACAGTGAGTCGGTAAATATTGAGACCAAAAAGAAACTGACATCCAAAGAAGCCAGGGGGCTCTTGAGTCAGGCTCCGGGCATACGGGTCTTGGACAATCCCCGGGAGAACATCTATCCCCTGCCCATTGATGCCGCAGGCACGGATGAGACCTTTGTCGGCCGCATTCGGGAGGACTTAACCATTGAGAATGGTTTGAATTTGTGGATAGTGGCCGACAACATTCGCAAAGGGGCGGCCTTGAATACAGTCCAGATCGGGGAGGAGCTGATCAATCGCGGGCTCTTAGCCCGGTAGGGCGGCAAGAAAGGAAGGTTTCATCCAAGTATTCAGTGTTCGGTGTTCAGCGCCGCCGCTGGCTGTGACCGCCAGTTTGATCAAGAATGAAACTGACGAGTTGGATTACAGTTGGACTACTTTGACAAGGGGCGAACAAACATTCGCCCTCTTCCACTCGGGCAGACACAAGGTCTGCCCCTACAACCGCTTAACCAGTCGTGGTTGAACTTGTAGGGGCAAAGCTTGTCTTTGCCCGCAAGGCCGAGCAGAGCGAGGCATGAATATTCATTCTGGATTCTTGTTTCATACGAGGATAAGGGATGAAGAGAGGGATTCTTCGCTCGAAGACTCGCTCAGAATGACAAGGGCGGCTGGCAGGGACTCAGGAGGACAGACCCAGTAGCCCGGGCCTCTCCAAGGGTTTGGAGTGCGTTGATCAAAGAGGCCGGGCCTCGGAGAGGGCCAGCCCTACCCGGAAAGGCCGGGGTTTTTTGGGGGCAGAAAATCTTTTACAGAATGGTGTTTTTTTGAAAAGTGAAGAAGAGGCTGGGCCCAAGTAGCCCTGTTCTCTCCGAGAGCCGGTGGTTTTCCCTTCTTTCCCAAGGTCCTCCCTGGGAACGTCTTCCTCTTATGGCTCCGGCCATCTTCTCATTTTTTGGATGCGTGAGAAGAAAATTTAAAAGTAACCTAATAAAAATTGAAGGACTTTACAGTGGCGGATCAGGAAGCAACTCAGGAATATATCCAGCGTCTGCTGAATACTTACCGTCCAGGGCTGGAAGATATTCTGGCCTTTTATGATCACCGGATCGGAGTTTTGGCTCCTGACCCCAGGTTGATGCTCATTCCCCTGGACGATCATCTGGTTCACCGTGGAGACGGGATTTTCGAAACCTTGAAGTTCGAGCATAGCCGTGTATATCAGCTTGATGCCCATATCCGGCGCATGCAGTCCTCTGCTCAGGCCATCTTTGTGCAGCCCCCCTGCTCCTGGAAGCGGGTCCGGGGACTGACTCTGGAGGTGGCAGCGGCGGCAGGCACTGAGTCCGGCCTGGTCAGCCTGTTTATAGGCCGGGGACCGGGGGGCTTGGGCATTGACTTCAGAGAATGCCTGGAACCCAGCCTGTATATCGTGGTCCGGAGGCTGCATCCCAGGCCAGACGAGGTTTGGGAACAGGGAGTGACTGCGGTCAAGGTGAGTACCCCGGCCAAGCAGGGGTATTTATCCCAGATCAAGAGTGTGGACTATCTGCCGAACGTGCTCATGAAGCGGGAAGCAGTTCTTCAGGGTGCAGACTTTCCCCTGTGTTTTGATGAGCAGGGATATCTGGCAGAAGGGGCCACTGAAAATGTGTGTCTTGTGAGCCGGACCGGGGAAA